>JASFEQ010000117.1:0-10925 GCA_050124735.1 Desulfobacteraceae bacterium
CTACACAGCCCTTGCAGATCCCATCGAGAGTCCGCCGCTCACGGAGCTGGCACAGGGTAGGGGAAATGCCTGCGTGGTGATTTCTGATATTACCCGTCCCGTACCAAACAAAGTGATTCTACCCCCACTGCTCCAGGTCCTAGAAGAGAGCGGCATAGGTAGAGAGAAAATTACCATTTTGATCGCCACGGGCATGCACCGCCCCAATGAGGGTGAGGAGTTGGAATCCATGGTGGGTCGGCAGATCATGGATCATTATAGGATTGTGAATCACTACTGTCGCAAACCAGAGGTGTACCGAAAGATAGATGAGATAGAGGGTGCGCCTATCGAGGTGAACAAACACTATCTAGATGCAGACCTGAAAATCCTGACAGGTCTGATCGAGCCCCATATGTATGCCGGTTTTTCTGGAGGAAGAAAAGCCATCCTGCCCGGGATTTCCAGTTTCGAGACCATGAAGTTCATGCATTCCTACAAGATGATCGACCATCCCAAGTTGACCAATTGCCTGCTTGAAGGCAACCCCTTTCATGAGTATGGTATCCGGGTGACGGAATTGGCGGGCGCGGACTTCATCTTGAACGTGGTGATCAACAAAGAACGGAAGGTGGCTGGGGTCTTTGCCGGGCATTACAACCATGCCCACGTGGCGGGATGTGAAAGGGTTTATGAGAACTCTACGGTCACACTGGACCGCCCTGTGGACCTGGTTATCACCTCTGGAGGGGGTTATCCCCTGGACGCGACTTTCTATCAGATGAGCAAACCCCTGATCAGTGCGAAGGATATTTTGAGGAAAGGCGGAACCATTCTGCTTGCCTGTGAATGCGGGGAGGGTATGGGAAACCCTGAGTTTTGTGGGATCCTGCGCTCTGTGTGCAGCCCCCAGGAGTTTTTTGAAGGCTACTGCGATCCAGAGAATTTCGTCATAGATCAGTGGTGTGCACAGAACGTGTATCAGGTGATGGACTATGCGGGCCAGGTATATGTCTACTCGCCTGGCCTCTCGCGCGAAGATCTGGAGAAGATGGGGGCCACCAAGATAGAGAATGTTCAAGAAACCGTTAATGGACTCCTTCCGAGCCATGAAAATGTGGTTGTGGTGCCTGATGGTCCGTATGTGGTGGGAATGATAAAGTGAAGGCTGGATCACTTCACTCATGCGAAAACCAAACAAGACGAAAGATTCTGCGGGCATTCTGACAACGGTCGGGATCATTCCCTTGATGGTCCTAGGGCTAGTCATTTTGAGTCAGCCTCTGGCTCTGGCCTCGTGGTTTGTGGATGCCAGCAAGTTTCATATCTCAGTCCACGGTCAGAACTCCTGCCAGGACTGTCATGCGGACATTTCCGGGCGTCTCCACCCAAATCCTGGAGAAGTGAACAAAGATCTGAAAGACTTTTTCCATCCGGATACCTGCCTGGATTGTCACGATGACGTCATGGAGGACCTGGATGATGGAATGCATGGTGCGAAGAAGATCAAAGATCGCAAAAAATATGAAGACTGCCTGGATTGCCACCATCCCCATTATCAGTTGCGGCTTGATGAGAACGAGATGGGAAAGTTTGATCCAAACAGACCCGTGGGCGAGCAATGTGGCGCCTGCCACGAACCTCGAAAATCCTTGCCCCCAGCCTCTGACGAAAATAAGGCATGCCTGGCCTGTCATCAGTCTGTTGAACCCAAAGATCCCAGGGCAGAGGAGAAGATTGCCCGACTCTGCTTCCATTGCCACGGCGCGGCAGGCTCTAAAGCCCAGAAGATAACCACGGAAATGGTTCCCCCGATCAACAAGGAGGAATACAAGCGAACGCCACATGTCCGGGTCGCTTGTACTTCCTGCCACCAACAAGCTGCCCAGTTCCTCCATACAAATCAGAAGTTGGGGGCGTGCACTCGGTGCCATCCTCCTCATGACGAAAAGGTGGCGAGAGATGCCCACCCGGGTGTTGCCTGCGGAGCCTGTCATCTCGATGGGATTGAGCCCGTGAGGGACCCGGCATCCAAGGCTGTTATTTGGGAGAGGAGGCGTCAGTTGGGAGAGCCCTCCAGGATCCATCAGATGATACGCGGAGATGAGGAAGCCGCTTGCCAGAGGTGTCACGCCGAGGGGAATCAGGTTGGGGCGGTATCCATGGTGTTACCGGCCAAGAGCATCCTCTGCATGCCATGTCACACGGCCACGTTTTCCGTGGGTGATACGGTCACTATTATCTCCCTGATCATTTTCTTTGTTGGTCTGGTTTTGGGCCTTTCCATCTGGCTGACAGGTTCACTGCCCGGCGAGGGCAGTGTGAATCCCCTTTACAAAGGCTTGAAGCTGTTGCGCGATGCCCTCATGACCATTTTCTCCCTGAAGATCGCTTTGATTATCAGGGCGATGATTCTGGACGTACTCCTTCAGAGGAGACTCTACAGACAGTCTAAAACGCGCTGGCTCATCCAT
Source organism: Desulfobacteraceae bacterium (assembly GCA_050124735.1). Taxonomy (GTDB): domain Bacteria; phylum Desulfobacterota; class DSM-4660; order Desulfatiglandales; family HGW-15; genus JASFEQ01. The sequence goes on from JASFEQ010000117.1 coordinate 2,454, forward strand.
AGTCTCATCTTTCTCCCCTTGGTATTTCGGTTTACCTGGGGGCTTGTGGCCCTCGTTGCCTCGCTTTGGAAACCCGAATGGCCCTGGGTCTGGGCCATGATCAATAAGAACCATGCGAGCACCGCATTTCTCTTTGATCTCACAGGGATCATGGTCCTTTTTGGTGTCACATTGGCGGTGATACGTGGTCTTCTAAGACGGTCCGACCACCTCCCTGGTTTGCCCAGGCAAGACTATCTGGCCTTGGGACTCTTGGCAGGCATTGTGGTCATAGGTTACGTTATGGAAGGTGTAAGGATGGCCATGACAGGTGCTCCAGGGGATGCGCAATCTGCCTTTGTGGGCTACGGCCTCAGTCTCCTGTTCTCAGACGCTTCCGGCCTGACCGAGGCCTACGGATATATTTGGTACATTCACGCCATCCTGACCGGAGCCTTTGTGGCCTATTTGCCCTTCAGCCGGCTATTTCATATCATCATGGCACCCGTGGTCCTGGCCATGAATGCTGTTTCAGAGCCTGACCATGGGTAAGGGGTTACGTAAATACCAACCGGGGAAACTTAAGATTGTGATTGATATATATTATAGCGGAGTGGTATAGAATACGTAGGAGCTTATCATGGACAAAGAGATAAAACAGTCCCTGATCCATATTGTGGGAGAAAACAATTACACGGACAGTCTAATCGATATGGTCTCTTACTCCTATGATGCATCGGAGCACAGTCACAGGCCTTCCTGCGGCGTATGGGCTGAGAGCACAGAGCAGGTCTCAGAGATCATGAAACTGGCCAACAGAAAAGGGATTCCAGTGATACCAAGAGGCGCAGGAACCGGCCTTTCCGGCATGGCCGTGCCGGCCAAGGGAGGCATCGTCCTGGATTTGAGTCACATGAACAAGATCCTAAAGATCAGCATTGAGGACCGTCTGGCCATTGTCCAACCAGGTGTTGTCTATGCCGATTTGGAGAAGGCCCTGGCTTTGCACGGATTTTTCTTTCCGCCAGATCCGGCCAGTGGAAAGGTGGCCACCTTGGGAGGCAATGTGGCGACCAATGCCGGTGGTGTCAAAGGAGCCAAGTATGGCACGACCCGAGATTATGTTCTCGGGCTCCAAGTGGTCTTGCCAGACGGCCGGGTCACGAGGACAGGATCCAGCGCCATGAAGAGCGTATCCGGATATGATTTGACGCGACTCTTTGTGGGTTCGGAAGGGACTCTGGGTGTGGTCACGGAGATTACACTCAAGATTAACCCAAAACCCACAGCGACCAGCACAGCCATCGCCACATTTGACAAGTTGGAGGACGCGGGTCGGACTGTCAGCCAGATCATGTACAGTGGCATTATACCAAGCGTGCTGGAAATCCTGGGAAAACAGACCATCTTAGCCATTAATCAGAATACAGATCTAAACCTCCCTGAAGTGGATGCCATGCTACTTGCAGAAACGGATGGCTACACCCAGGAGGAGACGGATTACCAGATGCGGAAGGTTATGGATGTCTTTAACGAGAACAACCCAAAGGAGGTCAAACAGGCCGCATCAGAAGAAGAGGCTGAGGAACTCTGGCAGGCGAGAAAGTCGGCCTATGCAGTGCTGGCCAGGATAAAGACCCATTTTGTCCTTGAAGATGTGACCGTGCCCATGGCAAAGGTGGCCGATCTCCTCAAGGGAGTTGAGGCCATTGCTGAAAAACACAGTATCCAAATTGCCACGTTCGGCCATGCCGGGGATGGAAACCTCCATCCTCAGATCCTGTACGATGGATATGATCCAGAGCAGGTCGAACGGATGGAAGCGGCCAGTGCCGACCTTTTTCAACTGGCCATTGACCTGGGAGGGACCCTAACGGGGGAGCATGGTATTGGTCTTTCAAAGGCGCCCTACATGACCCTTGAGCATGATGCCGTGGCCATGGATGTGATGCGAAGTATCAAGAAGATGCTGGACCCGAATAATATTCTAAATCCGGGCAAAATGGCCTTGGAGTTATAGTCATTTGCCACTAGTCACTTGTCATTTGTAGAAAATACTTCATGGAACATCGATTTTTCCTGAACCAATGACCAATGACGAATGACGGATGACGAGTGCGTATAAGTCTGCTATGAACAATTTTCCCACTGATTAGTTTTTGACAGAGCTACTGCGGATTAGGAGAGATGAGATGGAAGCGAAGTACGATTTTGAGAGGAAATATCGCGAACAGATCCTGCAATGCTCCCGTTGTGGTTTTTGTCAAGCGGTCTGCCCAGTATATGGACTCACACTCCGTCCTGCCCTGAATGCCCGCGGGAAGATGCTGCTCCTCAAAGAAGTCATGGACGGAAAAATCGAGCTCAACGATGAACTGATTGAAACGTTGTTTCAGTGTACCACCTGTGCCAGCTGTACCGAAAATTGTCCATCAGGGGTGGAGGTTCCGGAGATCATCAAGCAGGCGAGAAAGGATATGGTCCATATTGGATCCTGCCATCCGGCCTTTAAAGGGATGAATGAGGTACTGAAGAGCCATACAAACATCTATGCGGAAGACGAACCCGAGGATTTTGAGAGGGAGCGCAATAAAAAGGCGGAATACGTGTATTTTATCGGTTGCGTGGGATCCTACCGTGAAGATGAATCCACCATGTCAACCTTAAATCTCCTTGATCGTATTCATGTGGACTACACGTTGATCGATGAGGCTTGCTGTAGCGGTGTGCTGGAGGATGTGGGTTATCAAATCAACGAAGACCTGGCGCAAAAAAACATTGAAAACATCCTGGGGACAGGTGCCAAAATCGTTATTACGGAGTGTCCCTACTGTTTCCGGACCTTCAACAATAAACCACAGTATGCGAAGCTCAGAGAAAACGGGATCAGTGTGGTCCACATCAGCCAGTTTTTGAAGGACCATGAATTCCATGTTAAGACCGATAAACGGGTGACGTATCACGACCCGTGCGATCTGGGAAGGCACTGCGGGATATATGAGGAACCCCGTGAGATAATCCGGAAGATCGCGTATGATTTTGTTGAAATGCCCCATCACCATGTGGATGCCCTCTGTTGCGGGGCCGGTGGAGGCGTACGAGGCGCCTTTGCCAAGAACTCCATCGCCATGGCCCGACGTCGGCTCGAGGAGGCTGAGGAGATTGGGGCAGAGGTGATACTCACAGAGTGCAATTCCTGTGTTCACAACCTTTCCAACGCCAAGTTGCGCAAGCAGAAGTTCAAAATCTACAACATCACCCAGTTCATCAATGAGCTCATGGAAGAAGCATAGGACCAATGCTAAATGCCAAATGTCAAATGACAAGTAACGAATGACAAAAGGAGGAGAGGAACTATGGAGATCCAGGGTTATAACATGCCGGATGAACTCTACTATGAGGAGAATCATTTCTGGGTGAGGGATGATGGAGACGTGTTGACCATGGGCATGGATGATTTTGCTCAGAAAATGGCTGAGGAGATCGTCTATGTTCAGCTCCCTGATGAGGGGAAGACCCTTAAGGTGGGGAAGAAGTTCGCCAAGATAGAATCGGGCAAGTGGTTGGGTAAGGTCTTTGCACCGGTTAACGGCGAACTGGTCGCCGTGAATGAAGAACTGGAGACCGACCCCGGATTGATCAATGAAGACTGTTACGGAAAGGGGTGGATGTATCAAATCAAGCCGGATGACAAAGGTGAAGTGAATAATCTGATCCGTGGACCCGAGGCCGTTGAAAAATGGATCCTGGAGAGCATTGAGAAATATAAGGAAGAGTAGGGAATAGGAGTAAGGAGTAAGAAGTAAGGAGAAGGCAGTCTGAGCGCTTGGTTGTAGAGTGCATAGTACATACTGCTTACTGCCTACTTCTTGTGGGAAGTGCGTGGCTAATCAAGATTACAGCGTCAAGCAGCTCATAGAGATGGAGGCATGTACCCAATGCCGCGTCTGTGCGGACGTCTGCCCAGCAGTCTCTTCCGCCCAGGACGGGGAGCTGTCCGGCGTTTACCGTATTAAAGGCCTTAGACAGATCCTGAAGAGCAGGACAGGACTGTTTCGCCATCTTTTCTCAGCCAAAGAGCCTGGCAAGGAGGTGTGGGATCACTTCAGCAGCACTGTTTTCCGCTGCACCCTTTGCGGAAATTGCCAGGAAGTCTGCCCCGTGGGTATTCATCTCAAGGAGTTGTGGCTTTCTCTACGCCAGGACCTGGTTCATTCTGATGCCTATCCCAAAAAAATTGAGATGATCCGGGAAAACCTGGAGGAGAGCCACAACGTCTTTGCAGAAGACAACGAAGAGCGCGCCGACTGGGTGGAAGACATGAAAGAGGTCCCGGATCATGGTTATCTCAAGGATCAAGCAGAGGTGGTCTATTTCACAGGCTGTGTGGCCGCCTATTTCCCGTTGGCCCAAAAGATACCCATGTCCCTTGTAGAGATCTTGGACGTGAGCGGAATCGATTTTACCCTGTTGGGAGAGGAAGAATGGTGCTGTGGGTTTCCCATGTTCGGCGCGGGCCTGAAAGAGATGTTTCAGGCATTCATGGAACACAACCTGGAGGCCGTCCGTGAGAAGGGGGCAGAGCGGGTGATTTTTGCATGTCCTTCCTGTTATCAGATGTGGCGCGAACATTATCCTCCTGAATTTGAAATTGCCCATGCTTCCCAGTTCTTGATGGAACTCGTCAAGGATGGGAAGGTTCCCCTTCAGGATGTCCCCATGACCGTCACCTATCATGATCCCTGTGACCTGGGTCGCGGTGCGCGGGTCTTTGAGGAACCGAGAGCCGTTATTCGCTCCATCCCGGGCATCAAGTTTGTGGAGCTTCTTCGCAACAGAGAGAACTGCCAGTGCTGTGGCGGGGGAGGGAATCTGGAGATGATTGATGCAAAGCTTTCCGCAGAAATTGCAAAACGGAAGATTGAGGAAGTCATGAACAGTGGGGCTGAAGCCGTCGTCACTTCATGCCAACAGTGTGTGCGAACCATGATGACCTATGTGAGGCGGAATAAGGTCCCTGTCCAGGTCATGGACATCACACAGCTCATCCACAAGGCCCTAAAACGTTAAAGGCCCCTGGACGAACCACGCGTTTTCCCTTTAGGAAACAATCCTTCATCCACATGTGCCAGCCCTCCCATTTGAGGGGTAAAAAAACGTGAAACTCTATAACCTTGGTAAAGTCCCTTGGTATGAATCCCAGATTATCTACCACGCCCTGGGGTATTTAGGGCGTGAAGCCCTTTCACTGGTCTCACCTGCCACGCCATATGCATGCATTGGCTTCCACCAGGACGTGGAGCAAGAGTTGGATATGGGGTTTTGCAGGGCGAATAACATACCCATATTCCGTCGTGAGGTGGGGGGAGGGGCCGTCTATCTGGATGGTAATCAGCTCTTTTATCAGCTCATTCTCCGGAAAGACAATCCCCTCGTTCCCCTGAAAAAGGAGGTTTTCTATCGGAAGTTTCTTGAGCCAGTCATCCGCGTTTATCAACGCATCGGCATCCCCGCAGAATACAAACCCATTAACGATCTGATAGCCGGAACCCGCAAGATATCCGGAACAGGAGCAGGCGAGATTGGAGACTGCATTGTCTTTGTGGGGAACCTGATATTGGACTTCAACTATGAGATGATGGCCAGGATCCTCAAGTTGCCCGATGAGAAATTTCGCGACAAGATCCACAAGACATTGGTGGATAATCTCTCCACCATCCGTCGTGAACTGGGAGAGAGGGAAGCGTCCTCGTGGGACGAGCCCAGCTTGAACGCGTTGCTCGTGGAAGAATATGAGAAAATGGTTGGTCCCATGGCGCCCAGCGAAAAGGATCAAGCCTTGCAGAGCAAAATGGATGATCTGGGGGCCAGAATGTTGAGCGAAGCGTGGCTGTATCAGAAGGGCAGACAGATTCAGGGTCGGGACGTGAAGATTCGCGCCGGGGTGAATGTGGTGCACAAGATGTACAAGGCACAAGGGGGATTGATACGGGCCGACTATGAGGTGAGAGAGGGAAAGTTGACCAATGTTCGATTGTCAGGTGACTTTTTCTGCTATCCAGAGAAAGCCATTGAACAGCTGGAGGCCAAGTTAGAGGGGCAACCTTTAGAGGAGGCGATCATCCTCCTTCACCAATTTTATTCTAAAGAAGACATTGAGACACCGGGCATCTCTATTGAGGATTGGGCGAGCCTTTTCAAATAGGCAAAATTTTTCTTGAAACCACAATATATATGATATAAAATGCAAAAATATACTATATATTGGCCTTTCTTCTATCCAAGATATTTGGAAAGGGGAAACAGGATTTGATGACCGTTTATTGATGATCAAATCCATATCCGCTCATAAATAAAAGGAGGGAACCATGAAAAAGATATTAAAGGGAACAGTCCTCATCGCGATAATGGCTTTGCTCGGTGCTTGCGCCAGCACGCCAGCAACAACAGACGAACCCCTTGCACAGCAGTTGTTGGTTGATAGGGCACGTATTGTAGCTGACCGCTTTATCGGCGACCCAGATATGCAATGGGCCAGAGAGCATTTAAACCAAGCCAAAGGCCTTTTGATTATGCCTGACCTGTACAAAGGGGCCTGGTTTCTGGGTGGTTCAGGCGGGAGAGGCGTGCTATTGGTTCGAGACCCGGGGACAGGTGAATGGCTGGGACCCGCTTTTTACAACATGGGTTCCGTGAGCCTCGGTTTTCAGTTTGGCGGTCAGAAGTCAGAAGTGGTTCTTATGGTGATGACGCAGAAGGGTTTGGAAAGGCTCTACGGCACATCCTTCAAGCTCGGTGGAGAGACTTCCGTTGCTGTAGGGCCAATCGGTACAGGCGTTCAGGGTGCCATGTCAAGTCTCCATGTGGACTATGTCTTCTTTGCACGGACCAAAGGGGCCTTTATTGGTATCGCACTGGATGGTGCCGTTGTAGGTGCGAATTACGGGTGGAATAAGGCCTATTATGGAAGACCCGTCAGGCCAGTGGATATCTTTGTGGCCAATGAGGCCAAAAACTCGAATTCTGATAAGCTCCGTACGACGGTGGCTCAATTAGAACTTCCCTAATCATCATCTAAACCTAAAGGGCAGGGCCATTGCGGCCCTGCCTGCTTCATTAGAAGGACTATGCCCGAAAGTAGTCAGAGCTGGCCTATTGTTTCGTTGGCAACGAAACGACGCTTCAGAATCTCTCCTATATTGTGGATCGCGGTCCATAGAATTGGCTCCCTCGGTCACTGCCCCCGTGAAAATCCGTGTCACTCCACCATTTCCTAAAAAATTGATATAGATATCCAATATATTACCAATAAGTGGTAACACTTTTCTCAGGATGCATGGATTTTTTGCTAAGTAGGGGTATTTTATTACACACATTCAACTCTTGACTCGGAAGGGCCTTATAAGGTATTGAATCTTCGATAAATTCTGAAAACGTTTATTGGAAGTTTCTGGCTCGATTCTTGCTCTCTAATATGATTTGCACTTTCTAGCCCTCAGCTGAAATTCATTGAGTTCTTGTAAACAGCAACCCAAAATAGCTTTCTGTGTGTTCCGATAAATGAATCACCGTGTAAACCCATAACCTGAGAGAAAGCACCGGATCTAAAAATCTATAACCTCCGAAGCAGATTGTCTCTAAACCCAGAGCGACAACACAAATCCTAAATTGGCGTGGCTGCACATGAATCATGGCTTTAGGATGTTTTAATTACTAGGCCTCCCTTGGATTTAGAATCCAATGGGGGGCTTTTTATTTGCTCCAGGAGTCGGGACCAGGGGAGCTACCTTGACCTTCCACATCTAAGACGGAAAGGGGGGGGCCGTCCATGATGCACCATCTGAGGAACTGCCTTCTTGTTTATTTCTTCGCTCTTTTGCTCTTTTTCTTACCTATCTACAATGCCTTCGTCAACGCCGAAACCATTTACGGGACACCGGGGAATGATAGCGTAACGGTGCTCAGCGGTACAATTTGGGACGGCATCTTCGGCTATGATGGCGATGACACCATCTTTATAGAAAGTATGGGGCAGGTGGCGAGTGACGTTCAACTTGCGGCAGAGGCCATCGCGGCTGCGGACGCCGTTGCCATTGACGCTGGAGGTGGAGATGACCAGGTTATCAATAATGGCGCCGTCAGTGCGAATGCGGGTGCAAATGCACTGCCTGTGGACGGATCGCCATCCCAAGCCACAGCAAATGCGACTGGAGTCCGTGCAGGAGATGGTGCGGATATGGTCCTCAATTCTTCCACTATGGGCGCTACAGCCACTTCCCATTCGGAGTCAGGTGACATCTCCGTGACTCTTACGGGGGATAACCAATCCCAGCGCCTGACCACCTCAAAGGCCACGGCTGTCGTTATCGATGGAGGGGCGGGGGACAACCAGGTTACCAATTCAGGTGGTATTACGGCCACAGTAGTATCTGAGGCCAGAGCGCCATTCATATATCTGGACCTCAGTGACACGGCCTATGCAGATGTGAGCGT
>JASFEQ010000118.1:0-10911 GCA_050124735.1 Desulfobacteraceae bacterium
TCGGTCCAAAAAGCCCTTGTCCGCCTGCGCTGAATCTGGCGATGCCACCTTTTTATCAGGGGTTTCCCACGGCCCGTGGCAACGTTCACATCGCACTTTAATCGCCTCTTGCTGAGAGACGGACAATTTACCCCTTCCCATCACGTCACCCTGATCATGGCAGTCCACGCAGAGCAGACCCCTTTCCTGGTGGATATCTGTGCTAAGGTGATGGTGGTCCATCAGGTATATGGGTTCGGGCAAGGAACCCCCTCGCCATGGTGTTCGGTAGCTCATATGATAGTCGTGTTCAAAGAGCCCCACATAGTCGGCGCCTACCCTGGGACCATTGTGGCAATGGAGACATTGCTCAACCGGAATAGGCCTGGCAAAGGCATGTTTTTCCGGATAGCCCCTCTTGCCCCAAAGGGTTGCGTCACCCCCTTTATAGATGCCATCATTTGAATAGAAGACGTGGCAAGCGCTACATCCCAAACCCCGATAGAGGCCCTTTCTTTGTGGGGGAAGCTGTCCAAGATGACATCTAAAGCAACGTCTTTGCAGAAGGTCGTCCACCAAATCTGCGGGTGTCTCAGGTTCTTTGGGACTTGGGGGAAAGGGTTTTAGAACAGGATGGTGAGAGGGCGCATACTGGGGCATGGGGCTCATCTGGGCTCCCCACAGATACCGGGTCTGTCCGATCATCCCCGCCAGGGTATAGTGCAGAGAGTTGCGCAGGATCGAGATCTCCCTCTGGTGGCACTCCCCGCAAAGGATATCAACATGTTCTGGTGCCGCCGGATGACGCATCACCTTAGCGTGCGTATCGAGCACTTGGTCCCTGTCTTCCGGTAGCAGATGGCACGCCACGCAGGGAAATGCATGATCTTTATCCATGCGCTCTATCCCATCGTGACACGCCAGACAGGAGCGAAAGTCCGTGGTGTCCCTGGCAAGGGCCACTGAGAGCAGGGGGAAAAGGGATATGACTAGAATAATCCCTAAAAGATTTTCCAAGGGGGCGTTAAGACCGTTGAGGATTTTGTGCGTTGTCATTGCGACCCCCGATGCAGTCGTGGGGAAGCCCTTCGGCCTCGAGCAGTTCGGCCTTGCGCTCTCAGCCGAGAGGCAATCTCGTTTTTCTCTAAGATTAGATGAGATTGCCGCGTCCTCCCGCTTTCGCGGGAGTCCTCGCAATGACTGCAAGCTCGACTTTTCACAGGTTTCAGTTTTCTCTTGGTAACTTTCGCCATTTCAGTCCACTTTAGGCATTATAGACACTTTAGTCACTTTATTCCCTCACAGTATGCCTTTCCCGACTGGAATCCCTGAAGGCTCTTATTCCATTCAAGATAGATAGGATCCTTGTACGTGTCGTGGCAACTGAGGCAATAGGCCGCTCGGGTGATTCGCTTCAATTCTCCCAAGTCGAATGGACGCGACCCCTTGCGGGATGCACGCTGTAGGGGCTCTCCTTCTGGTGAGACAAAGGCATCCAGGGAAAAGTGGATGCCCAAACCAGAGGCATGGCTGTCATATAGCGGGCTGAACTCTAATCCATGCTGTGTGGCCTGCAAAGACCCATCGCCCAGGCCCAAGACTTTGGGATCAAGATGACAGGCCATACAAGTGGGTGTGGAAAGTGTGGTGGTATGGGGATCCCAGCTGGCCATGGTCAGTGAAAGATGAGAGTGTTCCGGTTCATGCCGACCCTGTTCGTCAAAGACGTCCAAAAAGACCTGGCAGCCGGGTGCAAAGGGACCGATCTGTCCATTTGGCCAGATGCCAAGGGTGGCTCGTTCAAAACGTAAATAGCTCCGACCCTCTACCCAACGACCAGGTGACACCTCACCGTTCAACCAATCCTTCTGTCCTTCACCCTTGAGAAGGGCCACATGGCAACCATAGCACTGGGGCATCCAGGCACTGTGACATGACTGGCAGGTAAGTCTTTCATGATACGGGGCGCGGTGAATTTTGTCTTTTCCCAGTCTGCGAAATGTTATCTCTTTACCATCCAGTTTGCGGTAGAGCCTGATCTCATCATTCTCTGCTGCCCTTAGATGATATAGGGGACTGCCTTTGGGGGACAGAACGCCTGGATTGGAGTCCGGAGGGGGAAGCTTCCGGTTTACCCGTCCAAGACGTTGTGCCAGTTCCTCTTTCCCAACTAGAGGTTTCACTTCTGGTTCGTGGCAGGTCTTGCATGTGATATCCACCTGCTCTTCCATGTGGGTATAGGAATTCCCATCCCCCATGACGCCCTGCTCGGTATGGCAATCTATGCAGGCCAGGCTTGCCTTCTGATGATGTACATCTGGGCGAAGCTCGAGATAGAATCTTCCCCCAGAGAGCCTGCGCTTGTTGGGTTCCCCATTTTCAAATGGCGTCCCGTAACCTTCAGACTCAAAGCGTCCCAGATAAGAAATCCCTGTTCGGGCAGAGCGATTGTGGCATTTGAGGCAATTCTCGTTGGGAATGCGGGTGGTCAGCTGTGGGTGAAGGAAGGCTTTTTTTGTGAGATCCTGGCGCGGCACCGAAAGTTCTAAAATGTGACAGTTGGTACAACCACCCCCACGCCTGCCAATTTCCCCATCCCGTCGAGATCGGGTTTTCCAGAGATGACACCCGCCGCACATTTTGCGATAGTGATCCAGGGCCATACTCCTTCCCCTTGAACGGGAGATGAGTTGGCTCACCTCCTTAACGCTCTCGGTCGGGTCATGGGGCCAGCGGGCCTGAAGGGCAGCAAGAATCCCCCGATTGGTGGCCATGATGCTCTTCTCCACTCTGCTGGGAAGATCCTCATGACATCCACGCCTCCCACAGGTCAGCCTGGCAACCTTAAGGCTTCCAGGATTCTGGACTAACCCCAGGTGTGCTCGGTCTTTTTCTCTGGCAAATGGATTGCCCAGATGACAGATGGAACATCCGAGCACGGTAACAGGATGAGAAGATGAGGGGTCCTCTTGTGGTTGATGGCAGAGGGTGCAGTTGTCTATCGGGCCACCGTCCCCTTTCTCTCGAAGGCGTTCCTTTGCGATGATCAGAATGAGCACCCCGGCAATGACCAGTAGGGAGACAAGGGTGGACTTCTTCATGACCCCAGCCTCGGGATCAACCACCAAGCCAAAAGGATGAACATCCCGTGTACGCCCCATAATCCAGCGGTCGCCAATCTGGCCCAACGCATATGGGGAGAGGGTACAAGGGGAAGAGCAGCCATGAGACCCAGGGGAAGCAGGGGCCACAAAACGCCCACCAGAAGGGGCGGACCGTAACGTAGAAGAAGCTGAACTCCCTGGAAAAACCAAGGGCCTGTCGGTGTAACCCATTCCGTGTGGGGAGGGATGTCAGGTGGGATCCGATAGACGAGTGCAAGACAAGAAAGGAGGGCCAGGAGAGGCCAACCCAGATCTCCCCTGGGAAGCATGCGTTTTCGGTGCTGTGACAGGAAGAAGAGGACGATAAGGGGCAGAATAATGGCATGGTAAAGATAGGGCAGGAGGAAAAGCTCTTCTCCGGGCCTGAGAAACAGCCGGGCCGCACCTCCTCCGATCAATGGCACTTCTTGCGCCAAATAATACATGACGCTGGCTGCGTGTATGCCCTCTTTATCCCCTTTGAGAATGAATCCCGTAAAGAGCAGGAGAAAGGCCACTGATAGCAGAAGAGTGAGTTTAGCCCACGCCTTCGGAGGAGCGCTCCCGTATCTCCCCTTCCAGAAAAACTCTAGGGCATGGGCCAGGATAAAAAACAGGAAACACTGGCCGCTAAGATAGTGGAGGGTGCGCAAAAAGGAACCATAGGGGATGACGCCCGTCAGGTGTGATACACCCCTGAACACATCACCCCATGGCCTGTAGTGGAATGCTAAGAATGCACCGGTGACAAGGGCGATGAGAAAAGACCACCATGCGAGGAGCGCAAAGGAAAAGCTGCCGTCTTTCCCTTTCGCCTCGGAGAAAGTTCTTATCAGGTTGAGGTGAGGGTAACGCAGCACGCTTTTGACCCTTTTTCAGATTTCACGTCCAGCGCTCTCATGTCTCTTTTGGCAGGGCCCTTGAGCCATTTGCCATTAAGGGCAAACTTCGATCCGTGGCAGGGACAGCGAAACTGTTCTGAGCCAGGCCGATAATCCAGTCTGCAACCCAAGTGTGGACACTTGGCCGCAAAGGCCGAAGGCCCCTCTTCTCGACCCACGAGGTAAACCCCTTCTTGAAAAATTACCTCATTTTCCTGAGGACTTTTGGAGAAGGAGACCTTTACTGAGGCCGGACCAAGTCCCTTCAGGTAGCCCCAGACCACAGCCAGGGAGCCACCTGTCACCAGATACCGGAGCAACTTGGAGAGGGCCTCTCTTCGTGTGAACACGGGTCCCTCTACCACCAAGTGATCACTTTGTCATGCTCAAAGATCATATCAATAAGCATCTCGTAGTCTGCTGCTTCTTCATGGAGGCTAAATTCAGTCGCCCCTTCCCCTTCTGAGAGAATCTCTATAAAAGTTCTCGTATTCTCATCCGGGTCTGATTTCAAAATATGTAGCAATTTCATTTTGCACCCCCAAAGGGTACTACGAGATCCATCTCTTTCAGTTTCTGGCCAATCTCTTCCAGGCTCATATACTTGAAGCCGTGCTCTTCCGCGTTGACCTTGTTATTGGAAAAATACTCACATTCCATGTCCTCCAGCCATTCCAGGTTTTCCTTGTATTCATCCGTCATGTCCACTTCCACATCCAGAACGAACATGTAGGAATAGAAATTCTCCACCGCAAGGCCGAGGGTGGAACGAGAGCCTTCCCAAAGGTCCTCTTTCCTTCGCACTAAGAAGGCCACATGTTTCACATCTTCCATTTTCCGCACTTCCTCCTAGAATGATACATAGCGATCACAATCTTCGATCATTTCACCGTTTCGCGCCTGTGTGGCATAATCCTTCTCGCCGACCCCCACAACGGGCGGTTTTAGACCATGGCTTTCAAATCCCACGTTGCAAAGGGCCAGCTTCCCCCTTCCCTCAAGTTCACCAAAACGTGGATCCTGGGTGAGCAGGGTCCCCAGATGACTGAAAAAAATGGTCACCTCCACGTCGCCCTTCTTTTGCGCGGCTTCGCAGAGTTTGATGATCTTATCCAGATGTTTATCGGAGCTCACAAAAACTCCCAGCTTTCTAGCCATTTCAATCTCCTCAATCCATAGTTGATTAACTCGTAAAAAGTCAAAAATGGGACGACTTGGGCTTTTTACGGAGCCTGCATAATTATTTTACTTTTACGTAGAACCTAATGAACCCGTCGTCTTCCTTTTCACCAAGATACTCATGTCCACCCCGCTTAGTAAAGGCTGGCATATCATTCTTAGTGCCCGGATCCGTGCTCAGAATTTCCAAGATCTGTCCAGATTGCATTTTGCCTATCGTTTTCTTTGTCTTAAGGACGGGCATTGGGCAACTCAGACCGCGGCAATCCAAAGTCTCATCAGCTTTGATTTCTTCTGTCATGACTTAAATCCTCCTATTTAGTTTTATTGGCTATTAGTTAATATAAGAATCGCTTTAGCGATTTCACATCTCCACAGTAAATTTTTCAGTTTCTTCATTCCAGGTGGCAAGCAGATAGTAAATTGCGAAAATCAGGATCATGATGAGCAGAGTCCATTTGTAGCTTAACCAATCAGGCAGGAAGAAACTTCGGCCTATCAATGCAGCGAAACCGGGCCATGACTTAATCAGGGCCTTGAACAATGACGTGGAAAGGGCAAAACAGATAACGGCCAGGATAAGTTTCACTTGTCCTTCTCCTGCCCTCCATACGGAACCACTTCCACAACCACCGGACAACAACATGCCAAAGCCAAAGACCACACCACCCACTAGGCTTCCAAACCAGAAGGTCTGGGTCACATAGACATCTGAGCCTCTGAGGCCGGTCCATTTGAGGGCTGTAAAGCCGAGGAGACTTATGATGAGGCTTACGGATACGGCCCTTACCAGTTCTCCTTCGCCCGTCATAAAGGGATCTCTAAAGGCCCTTACAAAACAGAAACGGGTCCTCTGAATGATAACCCCAAAGGCGATCCCACACAGGAGCAGGCCTCCTACGCGGGTATAGGCCTCTCGGGTATAGACCCATGCAACCACCATGGCCCCGATAAATACGGCAATGCCTATATAAGGTTCTACGGAGAGCCAATCAATTCCCTTCTCTTTGCTCTTGTCCGTCCCCCCACCGGTGGAGCCACTGGGAAGGTGTTCCAATTCCCAGTATAGATAGCGAAGTCCGAGATATGCACCAATCAACAAGCCCACCATCATGGCAAGACCGCCAAAAGAGAGGGCGCTGGTGGCTGTGTAAAAACCACCCACATTACACCCACCCGCCATGGCAGCACCAATCCCCATGAGGGAACCACCCACAATGCCTTTAATGATCTCAAGAGGCGGGGCCATTCGAATAGAGAACTGCTTGGCCATGAGCGCAGCCCCAAAGGCGCCCCATAGGAGCCCAAGGGTCAAAATGGAGTTGGTGGAGATAAGGGGTGAAAGGGGCCCTTGGTCGTATACGCCCACAAGGCTGAAAAACCAGTCTCCCCAATTTCTCAAGCCTCCAGCCACACCCCAGGGCCTGGCCCAGGCAAAGGTAATCACGCTCATCACACCGATGAGGATGCCCCCGGTCATGACAGGCCAGTTCTCAAAAAATATGGCTCTATATCCCTTCCTCAGGATGCCCAACATTGCGCTGCTTTCAGTCTTATCGTTCATTTCACGTCTCCAAACATTGGACTGCGATTAACAGCCCTCCTCCTCTTCCATCTTGACCGCACCTTTCTTGCCAGGCGCCACCTTAGGGGCAGGGGGCGCAGCACTCGGTGTACCAGGGGCGGGCTCTCCTCTCGTAGAGGTACCCGGTGCGATTAGGCCTGCATCTTGTTCCACCTTTTCAGCCAGGGCAAAGACGGCAGCCAAGTCATAATACCGCCAGGCTACTAAAGAGGCGGGATCGGCCTGCACGGCTTTGCGGAAGTATTCTTTGGCGTTCAGATATTTCCCCCTCATATAGGCCTGTTTGCCAAATCGGAGCATTTTGGCACAAAGGGCCTTGTCTGGGATGAAAAGCTTGCGCTCCTCTCCTACAACCATTTGTGGGAGGTAGATGAACGCGGCTAGCAGGAGGGCCAAAAGCGCAAAGGATAATACTTTATACTTCATAGGATTCTCCTCTAAATAAACACAGCAAAGATGCAGATTTCTTCAATCTTACAGGCAACTTTGCAGATTAGGTTAGGGGAGTGACCGTAAGGGATCCTCACGGTCACACTCTTTCAATAACCCTTTAGTTAGCCCTCTTATTTGTAACAACAGTAAAGGTTGTCTTCAATAATGGCCACTTTGTCATTCAAGAATCTGGCCTTGTATCCACCATTCCGAAGGATGCTGTAGGCCATCTCCGCTCTCAGTCCGGTTCGGCAATGGGTGATGATCTCCCTGCCTTTAGGCAGTTCCGTCAATCTTGCCTGGAGTTCATCAACCGGAATGTTCACGGCGCCATCTATGGTTCCCATTGCGGCCTCGGGTGCCGTCCTTACATCCAGGATGAGTTTATTGCTGGGTTTACTCTTGACGATGTTCATAAACTCGTCACCCACGATTTCACCCGGATGGGGCCTAGGGAGATAGTAGATTTTTGTCAGCACCGTCCCCTTCTGTATGGCACCATCTTTTGCCAGCCAGCCCTTGTAGCCGCCGTCCAAGATGTAGACGTGTTTGTAACCCCAGCTCAGGATCTCTTTCACGACAGGGGCCTGACCAGACAGGTTGGTGTCTTGAGAATAGAGGACGATATAGGCCTTTCGGTCCACAGGGAATTGATACTTTTCCCTCACCACGTCTGCTAACCGAATAGCAACGGCCCCCTGGATATAGCCCTTTTCCGCTTCTTGAGGACCTCTGGTGTCGATCAGGACGATAAAACCCATTCTTTTGTCAACAAAGTCGGTGGTGGTGAGCACCACATTACCAGCACTCGCCCATGCAGGAATGCCTGCATGAAAGACCTTGATGTTGGTGTAGCCTAATTTGGCCGCCACCCTGGCAGCCATGGGGCTGAGCACTCACCTCATGCCTTCACAATAAAATATGAGAAGTCGATCCTTATCCTTTGGAAGTTTGTCTTTGAGTTTCTTCATCATGGGGAAGGGAATGGAGATGGAAGTGGGGATATGCCCGGCTTTATACTTGATCCCAGGGCGGGAGTCCACTAGCGTGTAGCCCCCTTTCTCTGGGCCCATGGCAACCAGTTTCTCCAGTTCCTTGACGGACATCAATTGCTCCTTGGGAACCTCCATTTTAGGTTTGACAACGATTTCTGTGGCCACCAGATCGGAACCCACCTCCTTGTAATGCACTTTTATCGTCATCGGCGCCTTGAGGGACTTGATGCTGGGGACATTTTTCACCGTCGTCTCCGGCGTATACTTGACCACCTGCATCCGCTTGTCGATTCTCACCTGGATGGACTTGGCCTTATTGGAGCGGCTCTTAAAGTTCCCCGTTATGATATCTTCCATGCCTTTGTAATTTTTGTGGCAGCTCAAGCACCTCTTTGACTGCATCGGCGGAGTCTGTGGCGCTTTCGCACTCATTGCCTCCAATGGAGAGAGGACAAAAAGAGCGCAAACAGCGATCAAGACAGATTTTAGATATTTCATGTCTTCCCAAACCTCCTTTTACGTATTTTTGTTTAAGTTTAAGATTTCAGTGCTACAAATACGCTAAGCACCCACCCATATCAAAATCGGCTAGGAACGATGCCCTGCCGTTAAACCGGAGTTCAGGGAGACACCTTTGGGTTTGCCCCAACGTGAATCCGATAGTAGTCACCTTCTCTGCGCGGCCTTATCATTCGGCCCTGCGAGCGTCTGATAATCTTGACAAAATCCTCCACCACGCCTGGATCTTCCACCAATACCTCCAACGCGTCCTCAGATCCCATGTTGTCCAGCGCACTTTTGAACTTGAGCAGAGAAACCGGCAATCCAACACCTCTCAGATCCAACTCCATTATTGAAGACATTTCCGACTCCACATCCATCCTCAGATTTTTACCCTAACCTGATCCGAGCAAAACCCATGCCTAACCAGCAGCGGCGGCTATTTTTTGGCTAACCAATTGTTTTTATTTGTAAAAGATGAAATGACATTTTGTTCTTGCCCCGAGGAGTGTTTAATGGTATTTAAACAGGTGATTAAACACTAAACGATTGTTGTCTGTTGTCCGTGGTCCGTGGTGTTTTCCGTCCAGGGAGTAGGGAAAGGGTCGCTCGCTAGGCCGACCGCAGCGATGAACGTTAAGATTTTTCCACGGACTACGAGCTACGGACAACGGACACCGTAGGGGCTTCCATGAAAGAGAGAGAGATTAATAGGCATTGGAAGAAGATTCTCAATACCATGAACGATGGGTTCATGCTGGTGGGACCTGATGGAACCATCCTCATGGTCAACCGCGCCTTCGAGAGTCTTACGGGATATACCTCTGATGAAGTGGTTGGAAGGCCTTGCACCATTCTCAATTGTGATGCGTGCGATAGACTTATTAAAGAGGAAAAGAGTGCATGGTGCTCCCTTTTTGATCGAGGCCAGGATGTGAGGAAGCGCTGCATCGTGATGAAAAAGGACGGTACCTACCTACCCGCCATCAAGAACGCCTCGCTTCTGAAGGATGATGAGGGTGCGTACATAGGGGCTGTTGAGACCCTCATGGATCTCACCCAATTGGACAGATTAGATCAGGAAATTGATCAACTGTCGCTTCAGCTGGATGCGGAGGGCGGATTTCACGGATTAGTTGGGAAGTCCACCCATATGCGAAAGACCTTTCAGGTCATTGAAAAGGCTGCGCAGAGCGATGCACCGGTGATAATCTATGGCGAGAGTGGGACCGGCAAAGAACTCGTGGCACGGGCCATCCATGAGTTGGGGAGAAGGAGGGAAGGCCCTTTTGTCCAGCTCAACTGTGCAGCATTGAATGAGGCCCTCCTTGAAAGTGAGCTTTTCGGTCACACCAAGGGGGCTTTTACCGGGGCTCACCGCCACCGCCTTGGGCGATTTGAGGCCGCCCATGGGGGAGATATCTTTTTGGATGAAATTGGGGATGTGCCTTTGAGCATTCAGGTAAAACTCCTTCGTGTTTTAGAGGCAAAGCAATTTGAACGCGTGGGAGACCATCGACCCATTTCTGTGGATGTCCGGATCATAACAGCCACAAACAAGAACCTTGAAAACCTCATTTCCCAGAATAGGTTTCGCGAGGACCTTTTTTTCCGCATCAACGTTATCCCTATTCACCTTCCTCCACTACGAAAGCGTCCGGAAGATGTTCCGTTGCTGGTGAACACCTTCATCAGCCGATTGCAGTCACGGACAGGAAAGAACATTACTGGTTTGAGTCCTGCTGCTCTGGAGCAATTTATGGCCTATCACTGGCCCGGGAATGTGAGAGAGTTGAAGAGTGCTCTTGAGTATGCCTTCGTCATCGCTGAGACAGGACTCATTGAACCTGATCAGTTGCCCGCCCAGATTGCTAAGGGCAAAGAACAAGTGAACGATGAAGCCCTTAGGCCCCCCCGGGGAGACCCCGCAGAAAAGGAGGCGCTTGTTAAGGCCTTACGTCAGAGCAATGGGAATCAGTCTCAGGCGGCTCGAATTCTCGGGGTAAACCGGGTGACGGTCTGGAACCGTATGAAGAAATACGGCATCGACCTGAAGAGGGTTATGGTATCCTAGGCTATGTTCTCCTTGCCTTCGGCTTTTCCCTGCCAATGACTCACAGCACCTTTTCCTAACCAACCTTCTCTCAAGAAGCCGGTCCATCTTCTCGACACTCCGGCATTGGGTGGAAACAAAACTCCGCAAGTTGCATCCCCCA
>JASFEQ010000119.1:0-10896 GCA_050124735.1 Desulfobacteraceae bacterium
AACTTCCTGCAGCGCCGCAGAATAGCTGACCGTGTCCACGCCGGCACCATTATATTCAACTGGAACGTTCATACCCATGAGGCCCAGTTCGCCCATCTTTTTCAGATTCTCCGCAGGAAATTCTCCCGTCTGGTCCCTTTCTGCGGCGCTCGGCATGAGCACCTCCCTGGCAAAATCTCTCACCATGGCCTGAATCATCATCTGTTCTTCATTCAGCTGATAAGCCATCTCTACCCCTTTTACACGACTCCCTTATCTTATAACCTTTCAGGGCGTATACAGCACCACAAGGAGTTCTGCCCTTTCCGCACTCATATTGCGCAATCTGTGAGCAATGGAGGAATTAAAATGTAAACACTCATCAGGGCCCAGTGTATTTTTATTCTCTCCCACGGTAACCTCAATTTTCCCTTTAAACACGTAAATGAATTCCTCTCCCAGATGTTGGTAGCTCACTCCCTTATGCTCAGATTTCGGATCAATAAATACTTTGAAGGCCTTCAAGTGCTTGTGTCGCGCCTCCGGGGTCAGGGTCTGGTAGGTATAATCCTCTGTCCTTTTCTGATAGTCCTCATCTGACTCCTTGCCTCTGCGCCTCTTCTCTTCACTGAGAAGAACACCCGAGTCTATCTCCAGAGCCCTTGAAAGCTGTAAGATCACTGAGACCGGGGGAATCATGTCCCCATTTTCCACCTGACTGATGTATTTTGCGGTCAGGCCCGTCTCATTGGCTAGATTTTTGAGGGTTAGCTTCTTCTCCCTCCTCAACTTCATGAGCCTCTTTCCAAGAGGTTGCCTCTTCTTTCGAACCGGCATTGGCCTATTTTCCCCCTTTACAAAACTAATTTTTTACTTTAGCTATATCATTTAACATCGCTTTATGTATTTATTTTTCTTCCTTATTTGAAGTCTTTCTTGAAGAGACCATCCGGACAATGAAGCCCAACAGAACTGCGGCGCTTATGAGTATGATCAAATTGGAGGCGAAGAATGTCATGACAAACCAGAAGGGATTTTTTAACTGGTAGGCGGATATCAAAAGCTGGATTCCAAAGGCAAGAAAAAAGCAGCCCACCAATGTGAGAATCACCTGTCGTATCCACCAAAACATGCCACACATCAAAGTAAGGAATCAGGTTTTGTAGATTTCTTTCAGAGCCGCTCCCCAGGCTCCCATATGTAGGATTCAACGAAATTAGCTTTTTGAAAGGCGCAGCTTGGGAATGACCAGACTATCACATGCCGTGTAGGGATCCGTTTTTCCCTCTACAATAGAGTCCACCGCCTCTTCGAAATCACCAGTTTTCAACAGTTCTTCAAACACGCCTTGGATGATACGGTTCTTGACCATTTCAGCCAGTTCCTCTCTAACTTTTTCCTTCTTCCTCCTGAAAGGCAGACCCCCGCTTGATTGCATCAGATACCTGCCATGTTTCTCGATCTCCTCCAACATTTCCACCACCCCCTTATCAAAGACAGCCTCCGCTTTGAGGATCGGTGGCTTCCATTTGCCCTCCTCATATTTTCTTTGATCCATATCGATCATCAGTCTTAGGTCGCTCAGCGTTTTATCTGTGCCTTCACGGTCTGCTTTGTTAATCAGAAATATATCACCCACCTCTAGGATCCCCGCTTTGATGGCTTGAATGTCGTCGCCCATTCCCGGAATCACCACAATAACAGTTGTATGCGTGGTCCTAACAACATCCACTTCGTCTTGTCCAACACCTACTGTTTCTACAATAACGTAATCCTTTCCCATAGCGTCTAAGACATCAATGGCACTTCGTGTGGATTGGGTTAGTCCCCCGAAATGCCCGCGGGTAGCCAAGGACCGGATGAAGACACCCTGGTCCATACTGTGTCGTTGCATCCTCACACGATCTCCCAAGATTGCACCACCACTGAACGGGCTCGTAGGATCTACAGCAAGCACACCCACCGTCTTCTCCTTCTTTCTTAAATGGCTGATCATTTGATCCACGAGCGTACTCTTCCCCACACCAGGGGCGCCAGTAATGCCAATCACATATGCCTTTCCCGTATGGGGGTAAAGCGCTTTTAGACATTCTCTCACCTCAGGCATACCATCATCAATATCGCGTATAAGACGTGCTACAGTCCGAATATCACCAGCAACCACCTTTTCTGTTACAGAGTCCATAACGCAATGCCTCACCTTGGCTTCACATTCTCCTCTACCCATTTCACGATATCATCCAAAGCGGTACCGGGTCTGAAAATCTCTGCAATGCCCTCTTTCTTGAGTCTCGGGATATCATCATCAGGAATGATCCCTCCTCCACAGACAACGATGTCATCGGCTCCCCGCTCTTTGAGAAGTTCCACGGTCCTAGGAAAAAGATACCTATGCGCCCCTGCCAGGCTCGAAAGACCGATCATATCCACATCTTCTTGTATGGCGGCCTCCACAATTTCCTCAGGGGTCTGGTGCAGGCCGGTGTAGACAACCTCGAAACCCGCATCACGATACGCCCTGGCGATGATCCTTGCCCCGCGGTCATGCCCATCCAGTCCTGGCTTGGCCACCATTATCCTTGTCTTCCTTTTCCTAATCATATCTCACACTCACTCCACATCCAAACTCACGCCAAATTTTGATAAGGCCAAAAGTGTTCTTATTTGATCCTGCTTATCCGGAGGCCATGCCGGTCTCGGAAAGGAGCGAAAATGGAGCCCCACGGGTAAACCCGTGGTCCCAAGGTCACATGACCCGGCCTTCCATCCTCCGTAGCAGGCTACTGCGTAGGACGGGCGCCTACGGCTACGCCGTGGTTATCCGCCTTGGTAAGGGCGACATCACGCCGAAGCAGGCTTGCAATTTGCGCATTCATCCACGGGCAAGCCCCTGGTTTTCTGCGAAGGCGGATAAATATCACCTCGCCTACGGACTCTCCGAACACTAGGGCCTACGGGTTAGAAGGTGGAGGGAAGAGCTTGATATCGCCGGAGATCCGAGTATTCGACTATAACTTTGTACTTCAATAAATTATTACAACTATTTGAAATATCGATACATATTGTGCACTTTCGCTAATGATAAAATCTTAAAGGGCAGCTAATAGATGCCGGGATCCCGGTATTCGCCAAATACCTTTCTGAAGACGTCACACACCTCCTGGAGCGTGGCATACGCCTTCACAGCCTCAACAATGGGCTCCATCACGTTCTCATTCCCCGCACAGGCCTGCTCCAACCTTTCCAAGTTTTCTCTCACTTTCCCGTTATCCCGCTCATTCTTTATGCGGTTTGTCTTCTCTATCTGCAGCCTCTCAAGTTCCTCATCTATTTCCAGAATTTCCACGGGGATTTCCTCTTCCATGACGTACTTGTTTACCCCGACTACAATCCTTCGATTCTCATCAACCTGTCTTTGGTAGTTATAGGCCGCATCAGCAATCTCTTGTTGTGGATAATGTTTTTCTATGGCAGCAAGCATTCCGCCCATGTCATCGATCTTCTGGATGATCTCAGAGGCCTCCTCTTCCAGTTGGTTGGTGAGAGCCTCCAAGAAATAGGAACCTCCGAGGGGATCAATGGTATTGGCCGCACCCGATTCTTCCGCGATAATCTGTTGAGTCCTCAGGGCAATGGTGGCAGCTTCCTCAGTGGGCAGGGCCAACACCTCATCAAGGGAATTGGTATGAAGGGACTGGGTACCCCCCAAGACAGCCGCCAGGGCCTGTAAGGCCGTCCTGACCACATTGTTGTAAGCCTGCTGAGCCGTGAGCGAGCATCCCGCCGTCTGTGTGTGAAACCGCATCCACAAGGATCTGGCATCCTTGGCTTTAAATCTTTCCCTCATGATCTTGGCCCACATCCGTCTGGCTGCACGGAACTTGGCAATCTCTTCAAAAAAGTCCATGTGAGAATCAAAAAAGAAGGAAAACCGAGGTGCAAAATCGTCCACAGCAAGACCCCGCTCTATAGCTGCCTCCGTATAAGCAATACCATCAGCCAGAGTGAAGGCCAGCTCCTGAACTGCAGTGGACCCTGCCTCTCTTATGTGATATCCGCTTATACTGATGGTATTCCAGCGGGGAACCTCCTTTGTTCCAAATTCCACCGTATCAGTAATCACACGTACTGAAGGCACGGGCGGACACATGAACGTCTTCTGGGCTATAAATTCCTTGAGCATGTCATTCTGAATGGTCCCGCCCAAAATACGCCGATCAATCCCCCTCTTCTCTGCCATAGCGACATACATGGCCCAACTGACTGGGGCGGGTGGATTGATGGTTTGGGAGGTGGTGATCCTCTCAACCGGAAGCCCTTCAAATAGGTCCTCCATATCCTTCAGCGTATCAATGGCCACCCCGCACTTCCCAATCTCACCTCTGGCCTTTGGGGAGTCTGAATCATACCCCATCAAGGTGGGCATATCGAAGGCAATGGATAGCCCCGTCTGCCCCTGACTCACCAGATGCCGAAACCGCTTGTTTGTATCTCTTGCATCTCCGAACCCCGCAAACATCCTCATGGTCCAGAGCCGCCCTCGATACATGGAAGGCTGCACTCCACGGGTGAACGGATACTCACCAGGGAAACCAAGATCTCTCATAAAACCTTGATCCCTGATATGCCCGGGCGTATAAATCCTCTTGATTTCCCGGTCTGAGACAGTAGAAAATCTTTCAAGTCGTTCCGGCTTAGTGGCAAACGTCCTATCCAATTCCTTTTGCCACTTTTTTTTGCCCTTCTCTATTTCCTCAAATATTTTTTTATTAAAATCTGAAGCCATTCGCAACCTCCGCCATGAGACCAGCTTCATGCCTACCACATACCAATGGATCCGCCCTTGTGCGTGTATAACTGTTTTGTAATCTGTCCAATACAATCTATACAATATTATTTAGACAGCCTATCTCCTTACCAGATAAAAGTTAGCGGCTTTCCAAAAAAAATGTTGGTCGGACTGTACAATTTTAAAATATACATTTTA
This sequence comes from Desulfobacteraceae bacterium, assembly GCA_050124735.1. Lineage (GTDB taxonomy): Bacteria > Desulfobacterota > DSM-4660 > Desulfatiglandales > HGW-15 > JASFEQ01. The sequence goes on from JASFEQ010000119.1 coordinate 4,967, forward strand.
TCTGCCTGAATCAATTTGGATAAGGAGTTTGCTGTCACCCTTATCTCCCTTTCACAAGGTTCCTCGCAATGACGAGCCGCATTATCTCGTTTGTTCCTTCATAGATCTGGCAAATTTTCGCATCCCTCATATGCCTCTCCATGGGGTATTCTTTGCAGTACCCATAGCCACCTAGAATCTGCACCCCTTCCACAGAAGCCCTCATGGTCACATCTGATGCATACAACTTGGCCATGGCAGCCTCTTTTTCATAGGGCTTCTTGTGGTCCTCGAGCCACGCCGCCCTGAGGGTAAGCAATTCAGCAGCATCTAGTTCTGTAACCATGTCCGCCAGCTTCCACTGTATGGCCTGAAATGAGGAGATAGCTTTCCCAAATTGTTCCCGGGTCTTGGCGTATTCGAGTGCCTCCTCCAGAACGGCACGTCCGATACCAATCGCCTGAGCGGCGATTCCGATGCGGCCCCCATCTAAGGTGCTAAGCATTTGCTTAAACCCCTCCCCTTCTGCACCCAAGAGGGCATCGGCAGGTACCCGGGCATCCTCAAAGACAAGTTCGGCCGTCCCCGACGCCAAGATACCCAATTTCTCTTCAACCCGGCCCACCTTGAAACCGGCTGTGCTCTCCAAATCCATGACAAAAGAACTGATCCCCTTGTACCCCTTCCCTTTTTCGGTCAGCGCCGCCGTAACGCAATAAGAAGACACGTTGCCATTGGTAATAAATTTTTTCTCGCCATTAATGACCCACTCATCACCATCCTTAACTGCAGTGGTGCGCATGCTGGCAGGATCCGAACCGGCGTTGGCCTCGGTCAAGCCATAGCACCCGATCTTCTCGCCTGAAGCACAGGGGTAAAGATACTTCATCTTCTGTTCATGCGTGCCATAGGCCATCACAGGGAAACAATAGAGGGAATTGTTCACGGACATAATGGCCCCTGTAGATGCACAGCCCTTAGAGATCTCGATCAGGGCAAGGGCATAGCTCACATTGTCCATCCCACCCCCACCGTACTCCTCTGGTACAACAATGCCCAGCATCTTCAGCTCACCCAATTGCTTAACAATCTCTGCCGGGTGCTCATGCTTTTCATCAAGTTCTGCCGCCTTTGGCTTGATTTCAGCCTCAGCGAACTTTCGGGCCATATCCCGAACCATCTGCTGTTCTTCTGTCAATTGGAAATCCATCTCTAATCCAACCCCCCTTTAAAATCGGGTTTTCTCTTCTCCAGGAATGCCGTGAGCCCCTCTTTGCCGTCCGGGCTGGCCATGCAAAGGCCAAAGGCGTCGGATTCCATATAGCAAGCGTCACGAAGATCAATATCAACGCCCTTGTTTATACATCTCTTGACAAACATCAGGGATACCCTACCCTTTGAGACAAGGAGACCGGCTGTTTTCATGGTCTCCTCCCATAGCTGCTCATGGGGGAGGACCTTATTCACGAGTCCGATCTCTTTGGCTTCCTGTGCCGATATGATAGCTCCTGTCATACAGAGCTCTGTAGCCATCCCCTTACCCACCACCCGGGGGAGGCGCTGAGTTCCTCCCGCGCCGGGGATGAGCCCGAGATTGATCTCAGGCTGTCCGAACTTGGCGTTCTCCGATGCATAGATAAAATCACAGGCCAATGCCATCTCTGTGCCACCGCCTAGGGCAAAACCGTTTACACAGGCAATCACAGGGATGGGGAGCTCTTCTAGCCGAAACTCAACGTTGTGGAGATCCCGAGAGAATCTTCTCAGTTGAAGGGGGTCCAGTTTGACCATTTGTGAAATATCGGCCCCAGCCACAAAGGCCTTATCCCCTTCCCCTGTCAGAATCAGCACCTTGATGTTAGAATCGCCTTCAACCCGAATCAAAGCATCATCAAGTTCCTTCACCATATCAGGATTGATCGCATTCAAGGCCTTGGGCCGGTTGAACCGGATGATCCCCACACTTCCCTCTACCTCAAAGATGATATTCTGATAAGCCATCATTTACTCCTTTAATTTTTTATGTTATGTATTTATAATAATTATTATTTTTCACAAAAATATATCACCTCGCCCTTCGGGATGAGCCTGCACTCGCTCAGGTGAGGCGGGCGGAGAGCGTCGATTGCTCTATTATTCAGGTTTACGGCTCGAAACCTAGATTTTCCATGCCTTTAGATCTGCTCCAGAACGGTTGCCATACCCTGGCCTCCCCCAATGCAGAGGGCGGCAAGCCCAAGGGCATGCTCCTTTCTGAGCATCTCGCCCATGAGGGTTACAACAATGCGCGCACCCGTACACCCGATGGGATGACCAATGGAGATACCACTCCCCAGCGGATTAGTCTTCTCCATGTCACACTTCAGCTCCCCTATGCAGGCAATGGCTTGGGATGCAAACGCCTCATTCAACTCAATGCTACCAAAATCATCAATACCCAGTTTTTCTCTCTGGAATATCTTTCGAACCGCGGGCACAGGCCCCAGACCCATGAAGGCCGGGTCCACGCCACCCGATGCATAGGCCTTCACCTTGAGCAGGGGTTTGAGGCCAATCTCCTTCGCCTTCTCCTGTGACATGAGGAGCAATGCGGCGGCAGCATCATTAATTCCCGATGCGTTCCCAGCCGTCACCGTACCATCCTTTTTAAATGCGGGACGCAGTTTGGCCATCTTTTCAGCGCTGGTCTCCATGGGCCTTTCATCCGTGTCGAAAACCACGGGGTCTCCCTTTCTCTGGGGTATCACAACGGGGACGACCTCCTCTTCGAAGAGTCCATCAGCTATGGCCTTTTTGGCCCTCTGATGACTCAAGGCCCCCAACTCATCCTGTTCTTCCCGAGAAATGCCGTAGTGCTCAGCAATGTTCTCAGCCGTTATGCCCATATGATATCCATAGAAGATCTCGTAAAGACCATCAAAGACCATTAGATCCACCAGATCCACGTTGTTCATACGCGCACCCCACCGGCCAGCAGGCAGGGCATAAGGAATGAGACTCATATTCTCCATTCCCCCTGCAAGGACAGCCTCAGCCTCCCCGGAGCGGATCGATTGGGCTGCCAGGGCCACAGCCTTCATACCAGAGGCGCAGACTTTGTTCACCGTGAAGGCATTGGTCTCCTTGGAGATCCCTGCCTTGATCATGGCCTGACGAGCCACATTTTGCCCCTGCCCTGCTCCCACCACATTGCCCATGATGACCTCGTCAATCTGCACGGGCTGCAGGGAATCGTCGTAGTCATAGACTTCCTTTTCCAGCGCCACCATCCCTTTGCCTCTGAAAATATCGGGCTCAAATTGGGTGAGATCATCGGTAGCTAAAGGCCTAAGTCCCACCTTCTTCAGAGCCTCCTTTAGTACTAAGGCTCCCAACTGGACCACGGGGGTGTCCTTCAGCGTTCCACCAAATGCCCCAACCGGAGTCCTTACGCCAGAAACGATCACCACATCTCTCATCTGCGTTAAGCTCCTTTCCTTAGATATATACACCTCAAAGATGCCAGAATCTTTGAATATATAAAGATACCTCTTTTCAAGTCAAGACAAATTGCCCCACTTCCCACCCACCAATTTTCCTTGACATATCCACTCCGTGATCGCTAATTATGCAGGTGAAAATAGGGTCTAGACTGGAGGGAAAGAAGAGGTTGCCTATGAACCCTGCAAAAGAGGCCTATCCCCAAGAATAATTGGAAAGGACACGTAAAATGAATCCCTTAGCCAAAGAACTTAACAAAATCATTCAAGATGCCAACGGTCATATTTATGAAATGCTATCAGAGGTGGGTAAAAACCTTTTCTTTCCCAAGGGAATTTTGACTCAAAGCGCGGAAGCCAAAGAAAGGGCCCACAAATACAATGCCACCATAGGTATGGCCATGGAAAAAGGCGGTACCATGCACTTGCCCTCTGTCATGGCCATGATCGACGGATTGAGACCAAGGGAGGCGCTCACCTATGCCCCCTCTTTCGGGATCATGTCTCTTCGTTCGGCATGGAAGGATGAGATTCTCAAAAAGAACCCTTCCCTCGGAGGAAAGAACATAAGCCTGCCTGTGGTCACGAACGCCATCACCCATGGCATGAGTGTCATCGCGGACATGTGGGTGGATCCGGGTGATGCGATCATCCTCCCTGATAAAATGTGGGGGAACTACAACATGATCTTTGCGGTGCGCAGGGGAGCGAAAATCGTCAATTATTCCCTGTTTGATGCGGAGGGGAACTTCCATACTGAAGCATTCCGGGAATGTGTGCACGCTGAGGCCAAGAAAGGAGATAAGATTATCACTATTCTCAATTTCCCCAACAATCCTACAGGATACACCATCACCCCACAAGAAGGAGACAAAATCGCAGAGATACTAACAGGCCTTGCGAATAAAGGGACAAATGTCCTGGCCCTAACCGATGACGCCTACTTCGGGCTCTTTTATGGGGATGAAGTGCTCAAGGAATCCATTTTCTCAAAGTTGATCGACAGGGATCCAAGGCTGATGGCCATCAAGCTGGATGGCGCTACCAAAGAGAACTATGTATGGGGTCTGAGGATTGGTTTTATCACCTATGGGTCCTATCTGGATGGGGATTACGCAGCGGCCTATGATGCCCTGGAGAGGAAAACCGCGGGTGCAGTGAGGGGCTCCATATCCAATGCTTCCCATCTTGGCCAATCCATAGTCCTCAAATCCTTGCAAGCAGAGGCCTATTCAGCGGAAAAGGAAGAAAAATTTCAAATTATGAAAGCACGAGCACTGGAGGTTAAACGGGTACTTGCCCACAGCAAGTACGATGCCGCGTGGGATGTCTACCCATTTAACTCGGGCTACTTCATGTGCCTTAAAATGAAGCGCGTTGATGCTGAAACCCTCAGGGTCCATCTTCTGGACAAGTATGGCGTGGGGCTTATTTCACTTGGCAAAACCGATCTCCGTGTAGCCTTTTCCTGTGTTGAAAAGGAAGACATTCAGGAGCTTTTTGACATCGTTTTGCAGGGGGTAAAAGACCTGGAATCCTGAGTTCCCTCCCTCCCCTCTCACTGCTTCGACCTGAGCATCTCTCTTCTGTCTCGGAAGTCTCCCCTGTATTTCGCGGTCAAAAGAGACTTCACATAATTTCTCGAAGTTTTTAGCTTGTTAAGCCTATTCATCAAACCAAATTTTAAACTTTTTTCACGGTCTTGTTCTTTCTCGATCCTGCCTCCTGAAGCATGATCGGTGGCGAGTTTCACATGGGACAAAGCGAGGGAACAGTTAGATTTTTGAACGGATTTTTGGTATATTACAAACGCTTGCCAGACAGATTTTGAGATGAAAGATGTGGAAGCATTCTGAAGAACTCATCAAGACGATTCAAAAGGAGCCGTGGGCCCAAGGGATCCCCGCCGGGGAGGATTTCTGGAACCGCCTGATAGATTGGGTTAAGCAAAGGATTTTCCCAGATTTCCTCGCCCAGACTTCCAACCAGGTGGACGAGATCATTGAAATCAACCCCGATCTCTCTGAGCCGGAAATATTTGCGCGGGTTACCCGATATATGGTGGATTTTCTGGGGGCCCGTTCGGCTTCTGTGCGTATCTATGATCCCCAAACCAAGCAGATGCTGTCGTTCGGATCCTATCCCTCCCAAGAGGAATCCAGAGAGACCTTCATACCACTGGAGGGGAGTATTGCCGGAGAGGTGGTAAAGACTCTTCAGACCTACCTAGTCCCAAACATCCTGCAGGAGGAACTCTATGAACACAAGGAGGCGGCGAGAGAGAAGAAAGTCTGCTCCATGATGGCAGTTCCCTTCTCCATACCCCGCTTTTCACCCTATGAAAGGGATACTGTGGGCGTGATACAGATTTATTACCCGGAACAAGACCGGGTCTTCACCCCATTGGAGGTTCAGGTAGCTGAGCTCATGGCAAGAAGGCTCAGCTTCGTGATCGCTCGGAAGAAAATCCTG
>JASFEQ010000120.1:0-10891 GCA_050124735.1 Desulfobacteraceae bacterium
AGGACCAGAGAGAGTTCCTCAGAAATGGCTATGGCGGGCAAGCTAAAGTGCCCAGAGTGATTAAAGTGATCTGAAGTGCCTAAAGTTAAAATGGCTAGGAAGAGATGAGGCAATTATGACAAATGAAAAAGGAAGAAAGCATATCCTGTCTATCCTTGTTGATAATCAACCCGGGGTGCTCTCGCGAATTGCGGGCCTTTTCAGTGGTCGGGGTTTTAATATTGAGAGTCTCTGTGTTGCTGAAACAATGGACCCACTTGTCTCCCGCATTACCCTGGTGACAACAGGGGATATGTCCATTGTGGAGCAGATTAAGAAGCAGCTTAACAAGCTCATTAGCGTGGTCAAGGTGATAGATTTTACGGATATTGCCTTTGTTCAGCGGGAGATGGCACTGGTCAAGATACGGGCCAAGCCAGAGCACCGTGCTGAAATCCTGAGAACAGTGGATATATTTCGCTCCAGGGTCGTGGATGCGGGCTCTCAATACTACATCGTTGAGATTACAGGAGATGAAGGAAAAGTCTCAGCATTCCTGAACCTCCTCAAACCCATGGGTATCAGTGAAATAGCGAGGACAGGGGCAATAGCCCTTCCAAGAGAAAAGAAATAGTCATTGACCATTCGTCATCAGTCATTTGTCCAGAGGAACTGGCAGTTGATATGGTGATGATTTCACAAATGACCAATGACAAATGTCAAATGACAAAATAGGAGGAGATTTATGGCAAAGATTGATTTTGGTGGTGTGGTGGAAGATGTGATTACGTCTGAGGAGTTTCCCATTGAGAAAGCAAGGCAGGTCCTGGAAGATGAAATCGTCGCGGTGCTCGGTTATGGCGTCCAAGGGCCAGGTCAGGCCCTGAATATGAGAGATAATGGTATCCCAGTGATTGTGGGCCAAAGGGAAGGGGGAGCGTCCTGGCAGCGTGCCGTGGATGACGGCTTCGAACCAGGCAAAACCCTCTTCTCCGTGGAAGAGGCAGCCGAGAGAGGGTCGATTATCCAGTACCTGTTATCGGATGCTGGCCAGATGGCCGTGTGGCCGAAGATCAAACCCTGTCTCAAGGAGGGGGATGCCCTCTATTTTTCCCATGGATTTTCCGTTGTGTACAAGGATCAGACCGGTATTGTTCCTCCAGAAAACGTGGATGTCATACTGGTCGCTCCTAAAGGATCGGGGCGGACCGTTCGCACCAACTTTCTGGACGGCAGTGGAATCAACTCCAGCTATGCCATCTTTCAAGACCACACAGGGCGGGCACTGGAAAGGACCATTGCTGTGGGGATTGGCATCGGGTCAGGCTACCTCTTTCCCACCACATTTGAGAAAGAGGTACACAGTGATCTTGTGGGAGAAAGGGGCGTCCTCATGGGTTGTCTCGCAGGTGTGATGGAGGCCCAGTATAACCTGCTGAGGAAGCATGGGCACAGTCCCAGTGAGGCATTCAATGAGACGGTGGAGGAACTCACCCAGAGTCTCATACGTCTGGTGGCAGAGAACGGCATGGACTGGATGTACGCCAACTGCAGCACCACGGCCCAGAGAGGTGCGCTGGATTGGCGCCACCGGTTCCGGGATCTGGTTGCCCCCCTCTTTGACGAACTCTATGAAAGCGTTGTCTCTGGAAAAGAGACCCAGATTGTGCTTGATGCCAACAGTGCGCCAGACTATCGCGAGCGGCTCCAGGAAGAACTGGATGAGATGAAAAATTCCGAAATGTGGAGGGCAGGGGAGGCCGTAAGGAGCCTGAGACCTGAGAGGAGAGGGTAGTACTTATTGAAGCGTTTAGACTTCAAGTTGGAAAGCCAGAAAAGGGCCTCGTCAAGAGGCCCTTTTAGATTAGACTATCGCATTTCACGGGCGGGGCGAACCCATTAGAACCGTCTATGCCTCCTTCTATCCACAGGCGCCCTTGCAAACCAAGAATCAAAGAAACCATCCTCATGAAACCATTCACCAGAATTCCTCATTTCAATCTCTGATTTTCTGGCTATATGACCCATATACAGCATTGCAAGACCGGCCACGATAATGGCGGCTGCTATGAAAGCCACGAGAATTTCGGGAACGGCTATGATTGCAATTGCTATTAGAATCAGTGTGATACCAGGGAAGTAAAACCTAAAGTTCGCCATTTTGTGCCTCCTATTGCCAAAGTTCTGGCCGAATATTTCAAACAAACAGAAGTTAATCATGAATTCCCTGACTTCAACAACGTCCCCTAGTTTTCTCGAATTTCTTGTTGACAAAAGACTGAATGGTGATATCAATTGTCATACATTATACATTTTGTGCCAATACGTATTTTTATCATTTAATATCAGGATTTTACATAAGATGCGCCCTTGTGGGTAGTGAAGGAGGAACCAATGGGATATCCAAGCGTCTATCCGACCGGAACGACCATTTACGACCCTGATAAATGCTGGAACGGATATACCATATTCCAGGCCCGGGAAGTGGGGGCCAGCCTAATCGACATGAACGGAAATGTTGTTCAGGTCTGGGAGGGGCTCAAGGGCTTTCCAAACTCGATTCTTCCCGGCGGTTATGTCATGGGAAGCACGGGTGAGCGACCCATGCAATTCGGATTTCAGGACCAGATCGATCTGGTCCAAGTGGATTGGGACGGTAATTTCGTCTGGAAATTCGACAGATATGAATACATTGAGGACCCGGGCGAAGAACCCATGTGGATGGCGAGACAGCACCATGATTTCCAAAGGGAAGGATGCCCGGTGGGATATTATGTGCCGGGAATGGAACCCCTGGTCGATCGCGGAAACACGTTGATGGTCTGTCACAAAAATCTCAAGAATCCCAAAATAAGCGACAAACTTCTTCTGGATGATACGATCATCGAGGTGACTTGGGACGGCGAGATCATTTGGGAATGGATTTGCAGTGAGCATTTCGATGATTTGGGGTTCAGCGAGGCTGCCAAAAACATCATGTCACGCAATCCGAGCATGCGACCCTCCGGCGGTGGAATGGGCTCCTGGATGCATATGAATTCCATGTCCGTACTGGGGCCAAATCACTGGTACGAGGAGGGTGACGAGCGCTTTCATCCTGACAATATTATCTGGGACGGTCGTCAGACCAACATCATTGCCATCACGGATAAAAAGAAAGGCAATGTGGTCTGGAGAGTGGGACCAGACTATGATGCGACGCCTGAGCTTCGTGAGCTAGGGTGGATTATCGGTCAGCACCACGCCCACATGATCCCCAAGGGGCTGCCCGGTGAGGGGAACATACTGGTTTTTGACAACGGTGGATGGGCTGGATACGGACTCCCCAACCCTGGCGCACCCACCGGTTATAATAATGCGCTCAGGGATTACTCCCGCGTATTGGAGTTTGACCCTGTGACCCTCAATATCGTTTGGCAATTAACGCCTGAGCTGGCCGGATTTGAGCCCCCTGCCAACTCTTACAAGTTCTACAGCCCCTTTATCAGTTCGGCGCAACGCCTGCCCAATGGAAATACGCTGATCACTGAAGGCTCGGATGGGCGCATCATAGAAGTCACCCCTGAACATAAAATCGTCTGGGAATACATTAGCCCTTTCTGGGGCAAAAAGAGACCAGTCAATATCCTCTATCGTTCCTACAGGGTCCCCTACGAATGGATACCACAACTGGCCAAGCCTGAGGAAAAACCCATTGAGAGGCTTGAAAACTCAGAATTCAGCATCACCGGGGATTCTCCGAGAAAGGCGCAGAGGGCCATAAAGATGGAGGGCGTGAGGGATTTTAGCGGGGAGTCCGGATTCTGTGTGATACCGGAGGATGAGGAATAGACCAGTTGGCTCCTTTACAGAAGTCCCTGGGTGGCCGTGTAAGAAGACACGAAAATAAATAAAAATAGGTGAACTCTTGATATGAATTATATACGTGTTCCAAAAGGCCGTCTGGCAGACCGGGTGAGCAGCCAACTCAAGGAGTCCATTTTCCAGGGAGAGTATCAACCTGGGGAAAAAATTCCTCCCGAACACCAGCTCGTAAAGTTTTTCGGCGTGAGCAGGGTGATTGTCCGTGAGGCGATCAGGAACCTGGAGCAGGCGGGCCTGATAGAAATCAAAAGGGGTCCCAAGGGAGGAGCCTTTGTCCTGCCCATGAAACACGATGCGGTTTCTCAGGTTATTAGGGACATGCTCAGATTGGGTAATGCCGAAGTGGCCCATATCATGGAGGTGAGATTAGATGTGGAACCTGTCGTAGCAGGTCTTGCAGCAGAGAGGGCCACACCCGAGGACATTGAGATACTGTGCCGGGGCATTGAGGACATGCCTGATGCGCCTGGAGATGAATATGCGGCCTGGAACGTGAACTTTCATAGACTCCTTGCAAGGTGCGCCCACAACCCCATGTATGACATATTGGTCAATATCCTGATGGACTTCACAGAGGAATTGATTCTGAAGATCAAGCCCTCAGAACGAATCATCCACGACACCACGTCACACCCTGAGCTTTTAGAGCTGGTCCGCCAGGGCGACGTAGAAGGAGCGCGTCGTAAGATGCGTTTCCATCTGGAAGATATTGTGCCCACATTAAAAGACCTGGAAGAGAAGAGCCTGGCCGCTTCGGGCGGCTCAGACGCGCCATCCAGCGAAATAGGCCAAATACTTAGGCCCTTCCCGGGTGGTCGCTATCAAGAGCAGGGATAAGCCACCTGGAGGCTGTTTTAACCCATTAAACCTTTGGCAAAAGGAGGAAAAGATGGATAAACATATGAACTTGAAAAATCTTTTGATTGTGGTGATTGTCGTCAGCGGCATGTTGATGTTCAGTATTTCCGGCCCTGTGTTGGCCGGAGAGTACCCCAGCAAGCCCATCCGCATGATCTACCCCTTTCCCGCTGGATCAGGTGGGGACATTGCCACCAGGATTCTTGCGGACGCCGCCTCCAAGACCTTGGGCCAACCCGTAAAAGTCTCCAATGTGACCGGGGGCAGGGCAACCATAGGAGCGGCCAAAGTGGCCCAGGCCAAGAAGGACGGGTATGAGATCGGTTCCCTTCCCATAGGTCCGGCTGTCACCCAACCCATCTTCTCAGCCAAGCTTCCCTACGGAACAGAGGATTTGGAACCCATCTGCCAGTTTACGTATCTGCCGATTGTGCTGGTGGCCGGTGCCCACACGCCTTACAAGACCACGAAGGATTTGGTCGCATACGCCAAAAAGCACCCGGGTGAGGTGAAATTTGCACACCCGGGGCTGGGCACCGTTCCTTTCTTCATGTTGAGGGCCCTTGAAACGGCTACAGGTATCAAGATGAAGGGCGTTCCGTTCAAGGGACTTCGACCCGGTATCACAGCCGCCGTAGGCGGGCATGTGGACTTAGCGCTGGCGGTATTAGGACCGGCGATGGGCCTTCAGAAGGGGGGCAAATTAAATATTCTGGGGATTTTTGCAAGCGAACGTTCCAAAATGGCCCCGGATGTCCCCACCGTGGAAGAAGATGGCGTTGCCACTTATCCGCAGCTCTGGACAGGCATCTTTGCGCCAAAGGGCATTGAGCCGGCAGTCCTTAAAAAGCTGGAAAAAGCATTTGCCGAGGCGGCCAACAGTCCGGAGTTCGCTGATGCCATGCGCAAGGCAAAGACACCGGTGAGCTACCTTGAGAGGAAGGCCTTTCAAAAAAAGATAGCGGACAATATTAAGTACTTCAAAGAATACAAGGCAAAGGCCAAGTAACAAATCGCTCACCCCCTCCCGATCCGTTCGGCTGAGCTCACGGCCGAAGCCCTCCCCCTCAAGGGAGGGCAGGGTGGGGGTCAGGCACAGCCGCCGGGTTTTGGAAATCAATAAGAGATTGGGCATCAGGCCAGGGAGGTGGAATATGGTGGAAAGGGAGAGCACCATAACCCAGGCGCAGCGCAACCTGATGATGGGCATCCTGCTGCTCATCTTTGCTATCGCATTTTTCGTGCTGACCTACCACTTCTCTGGCTACGAGCTGGAAGAGATTCCCGGGGACGTGGGCGTCCACTTCTTTCCTCGCCTCCTGCTGACCGCATTGGCCCTGCAAGCCATTTTTCTCATCTTCTTTTCTCTGCGGGATCACCTGAAAACGCGAGTTGATGCAACCAGGCCGAAGGCGCTCCTGCAAGGCCGTCCGTTTATCATGTTTTTGGCTTTTCTTGTCTATGTGTACCTGGCCACGCTCTTCGGATACATCGTCTCTACAATGGCCTTCATGGTTCTGGGCTTTTATCTGCTAGGTGTACGCTCACTGTGGCCACTTATTCTCATCCCACCTGCCATCACCCTGGCAAGCTATTATCTGTTCGGGAGCCTACTTAATGTGTTCCTGCCCTCGGGCAGTCTGTTTTGAGAGGACCTTAGACGCATGTTTGCAGACCTCATGGCCGGTTGGGCGGCTGTTCTCAATATTAAGATGATACTCATCCTGTTGTTCAGTGTTCCTCTGGGAATCATTGTGGGCGTACTACCCGGTGTGGGAGCTATGGTGGGTGTCACGGTTCTTTTACCCCTCACCTTTGGAATGGACCCAGCTATGGGTATCTGCATGTTGGTGGCGGTCTATTGTGGGGCCTTTTATGGTGGCGCGGTTAGTGCCATACTCATCAATACGCCCGGCACCCCGGCCGCCATTTGTACCATATTGGACGGATACCCCATGGCCCAAAAAGGGGAGGCCCACAGGGCCCTGACAACGGCGGTTGTGGCTTCCTTTATCGGAGGGGTCTTCAGCGTCATCGTCTTGACTTTCTTTGCTCCCCTGATCGCCAAAGTGGCCCTCAAGTTCAGCTACACGGAGTACTTCTCCATCGCCCTGTTCGGAATCATCATGGTGATCACCTCCAGCAGCCGCAAGTCCTTTCTCAAAGGCCTTATCATGGGGACCTTCGGTCTCTTACTCTCAACGGTTGGTCAGGATAAAATGGGCACTGTGGCCCGCTTTACCTTTGATGTCCTTGATTTGTCTCGCGGATTACCTCTGCTGCCGGTGGTTGTTGGGCTGTTTGCCATCTCCCAGGCCCTGCTCCTTACCGAACAGGGGGCCAAGGCGGTCAGACTGGAGAGGATGGAGAGTAGAGCGGGTCTCGCAGAGATATTCAAGGCGATGGGCAAGTTCAAAGCAACCCTGCTCAAATCATCCCTGATTGGTACCGTGGTGGGCGCCATCCCCGGGACCGGAGCAGCCATCTCTTCATTTGTGGCTTATTCGGAAGCGAGGCGGGCTTCCAAGACCCCAGAAAAGTTTGGCACCGGCTATATTGAAGGTGTGGTGGCCTCAGAATCCTCCAATAACTCTGTGACAGGTGGTGCCTTGATCCCTGTCCTGACGCTGGGTATTCCGGGCGATCCTATCACGGCCATCATGCTGGGCGCATTTCTGGTCCATGGTCTCATACCAGGACCCATGCTTTTCGTGGAGGAAGCGACTTTTGTCAATACCATTTTCTCCACCATGATGGTGACCTACTTCCTTATCCTGTTCTTCGGCTACTTTGGCGCTTATATTTTTGCGGCCTTCCTCAAAGTGAGGGAAGCGATCCTGGTTCCAATCATTCTGGTGATCTCATTTATCGGGGCCTATGCAGTGAATTCTTCACTCTTTGACGTGGGCATTGCATTGCTCTTTGGGGTCATTGCGTACTTTCTGATCAAATTCGGATTTCCCCTCCCACCCATCGTTATGGGCTTGATTCTGGGCCCCATAGCCGAAGAAAGCCTGCGGCAGTCGCTGGTGGTCTCGGAAGGCTCCTGGACCATATTCATCACCAAGCCCATTTCTGCGGCCTTCCTCATTATCACAGCCCTGATCGTAATCAGGAAGGCCTACGTCTTAGCCTTTTCCAAAGAATCTGGCTGACCTTCAAACAGGGCCCTGTCTAATATTAGTGAAGCTTTGGCTCAAACCGACGAGTTGATTGAATAGACATCACATTGCTTGAACCGAACAGATACTTGATATTAGATACTAGATGAGTTTGGAGATAATATTCTTATCCTTTTATCTAGTATCCCCGCCTGCCAGCGCCTGAGGCACAGCTGATGGCGGGCAGGCAGAAACCAGCATCTAGCATCACATGTTCGCTAATGAGAAGGATAGGATTTTCGAAAAACTTTACATAATTTCTGAGATCCTAGCTTACAAACCCGGTTAGAATATCTCTTCAAAAAACTGCTTCATGTGGGACCAGGACCGCTGATCAGCCGATTTGCTGTATTCAAGCGCCGCCATACCTGCCTTGTCAGCATTTGGGTTGGTGAAACTATGTTTGGCTCCACCGTACATGATCATCTGCCAATCCAAGCCCGATGCGTTCATTGCCGCAATGTAATTTTGAACGGTTTCAGCCTTTATGAACGGGTCCGCCGAACCATGACAGATCAAAAACTTTGCCTTAACCTGTTTCACCTGCTCCGGTGCGGGAGGTAGCAGGGATCCATGGAAACTCACGATCCCCCTCACATTGGCACCGCTGTAGGCCAATTGCTGGACAGTGGCTCCGCCGAAACAATATCCAATGGCCGCAATGCGAGCGGTGTCCGTCCGGGGTTCATTCTTGAGGACTTGAAGTCCTGCAAGTGCACGTTGCTGCCATAGACGCACGTTGCTGTTGGTTTGACGCATCCACTCCGCGGCCTGCTTGGGATGTTGGGTGACCTTTCCTTTCCCATACATATCCAGTGCAAAAGCCACGTATCCCATAGCAGCCAACTGCTCGGCGCGTTTGCGCGCGTAGTCATTGAGGCCCCACCATTCATGGACAATTAAAACGGCAGGTACCTTACCCTTAATGGAATCATCGTAAGCCAGATATCCCTCCAACTCAACGCCATCATGCTGATAGGAGATACTCTTGGTCAACACTCTGGCATGAACATTTGTCGCTGCCAGAACCAATATCAAAAAAACCAACGTGATTCGTGTTTTCATGGTCTGCTCCTTTCCTTTAATATCATAAGCCATCAGCTGAATATCACCACCCGCTCCGCTAGAGGCGCAGACCCGCCTGCCTCGCCTGAGCGAGAGCGATGGCGGGCGGGGGTCACAGAGAACTGAGGAATATTGCTTTTCTTACTCAAAGATATATCCCATTCTGCTTTCTACAAGAGTACGGGCAGATTTTTGGACAAAGAGGATTCTCTGGCCATAATTGCCGTTGACACACGACAATAATTTCCATATCTTTCGGCCTGAAAAGAGGGGGTCCTTATCGGAATAGGCACATAGAAAGGGAGGTCTCATCATGATCATCAAGGTCCATTTCATTCAGTCGTTTGCGATTACGCGCATTCTGCGCGCACGCAGGTGGATAGGCATTATTTCACTCATGTTTCTTTTGCTCGGCTCGGCGAGCGCTGGGCTCGGAGCGGAAATAGTCGTCAAAGGGCAAGATCTTGAAGGGTCCGTGGTGGGGTTCACGGCCGAGGGCGTGGCGTTTGAAACCGTTTACGGCAAGGGGGCGATCGTGATCCCCTGGGCCGACGCCGAGCGGCTCAAGTCGGAAAAGGAGTTTGTGATCCTTTACGGCGAAGAGGAACTTGCGATCGGGCGGGCATGGGGCCTAGAGGAGGGCAAACTGCTCGTGGGCGAGAGCCCCGAGAAGGCCATACCAATCCCCGTGGAACAGATCTCCCGCTCACTGACGCGCGATAAGTACGAAACCTCCCGATTGGAGGCGCTGCGCGTCCGTTATCGTTATTGGAATGCGAACTTTGATCTAGCCTTCTCCTACACGGAGGCCACCACAGAAACGAACGCTTTCGCGGTTGGGTTGGAGTTCGAACGGAAGAAAGAACCCACAGAACTCTTTCTTGGTGCGTATTACCGTTACGCCACGACGCAGACCCAGGGAGAGGAGCGCATCAAGAATGAGGATCGTATCTTCGGACGTGGTCGTCTTGACTATACCTTATCGGACCGCCTTTTCAGCTTCGGCGCTGTGTCGGCCGAGCGGGACGAAATCCAGCAGATAAGGTTCCGCACGGATCCCAACGCGGGCCTCGGCTACCGTTTTGTCAAACGCAAAAACCTCGTCATTTCAGGGCGCACTGGCCCGGGCTATGTTTACCAGAAGTATTATGATGGTCAGACCAATGACTACTTCACGATCCTCTTCGGGGGCGACCTGGATGCGAAGCTGCCCTATGGCTCTAAACTTAGAATAAGGGTCGAATACCTTCCTGCGGTGGATGATTGGACGGACAACTACCTCGTCCGTGGCGCCCTTGACTTCACGGTACCCATCATCGGCTGGCTAGACTTTAAGTTCACCATTCTAGATATCTATAACAGCCAACCCCCACCAGACACCCAGAGAAATAGCTTCATCACCACAGCAGGGCTCTCATTCCGGTTCTAGATCAATGTCTAAGGGACCTTGTCGAATGACTTTTGCGACCCCTGTGGCTTGGGCGTAACCCATGCCGCCTGAAGCAGCGCAGAAGGTGTCAGTTTTGACCCCGATTTCATAGATAGGGCGCGTTAGATCCCTGAAATCTTGTCTATCCTGTCTAATTAAATTCCCTGCCGGCAATCGCGAGACTAACTAGCTCAGTTGAGGCAGGCGGGTCTGTGAGAGATATACAGAGACCCTTTCAGGGTCTGCAATCGAGCCACCTTTCCAAAACTTCCTCCCCCTTGATGGGGGAGGGTATGGGTGGGGGTGATACGCTATGCTCTTTGCCCTACTTGGCCTGAGCTTTGTCGAAGGCTGCTCTATGCACCAAAGAAGGAGGTGATTTTCGCCATGTTGAATCTTAAGCGGGTTACGATAGAGTACTGCATGGAGGAACTCAGGAAAGTATACCGGCGCACCTATAGTGATATGGAGCCGGAGCTCGGAAACATCATGGTCTGGTGCGGGCACCTTGCCCTTGAAAACATCGCCAACTCTG
>JASFEQ010000121.1:0-10891 GCA_050124735.1 Desulfobacteraceae bacterium
ATTCATGACCCGAGGCTCAAAATCCGTGTTGATATACGCCTTTTCGTCCAGAATGGCTTGCAGCTTTACTATCCTTTCTTTTGTCACGTTCCCATAGTAGAAGCCCTGGACATAGGCCGTTTGAATAGACTTGCTTTCCAATCTGGCAGGTATGTCCGTCCATAGCCTGCCATCCCTGCAGAGGAAATAGGCTTCTCCCCCGGGTAGAACGAGAACGTTGTCAAAGTGGGATCGCGCGGTGTTATATATGATCGAAAGTTTTTTCTTCCTCACATCGCTAATATAGTTGGGAGAGTATTTGAGTCCGAATGAGAGAACACCTCCTTCGGACAGGATCCTTTTTGTAAGCGCGAAGAACTCGCTGGTAAAAAATCGGTTTATCTGGAACGTGTCTGGGTCTGGAAGGTCAATAATGATAGCGTCATACCTGTTGTCAGTCTTTTTGATATAACGCCTACCGTCCATGTTTTTGATGCTCAAAAGACGTGTCTTTCTTATGACACCAAGTTCTTGCGCCGCATCTGTCAGGTAAGGATCTAGCTCAACATAATCAATGTGACTAGGATTGTATTTTGCCACCTCACCAACGGTTTCACCAAGTCCTCCTGATACCAGAAGGACATATTCAACCCTCTCCACTTGGCTCAAGGCATAGTGAATCTTCTCTTCGCTGTTTATGATATTGGCATCAGAGTAAAGGGGAGCACCGGATTCCCAAAATGTATGCTGTGGACCTTCTTTCGTGATCACGATTCTTCCGTAAGGGGATTCCACATAGCGAACGATATGGCCATACTGTTTGGATAGGCTGGACGTTTCAAAATGGCTATTCAGAGCAAACATATAAAAGAGAAAAACGGCTAGGACAGCGGGGACCAAGACATAATACCTTCTTGCAGAGAAGAGAAGCATCAAGCCCACGATGATCATTAAACCTGAAGTGACGGCTATGGTCTTGAAGGGCTTCACCCAATAGACCAGGATGAAACTGAATAGTATCCCACCACAAATGTCTCCGATGTTGTCTGTGAGATAGAGTTTCCCGGATGTGAAAAGATAGTCATTGTCTTGGAGAACCTTTAAGGAGTATGGAAGGATAAACCCAACCATGAGGCAATAAGGGGCAGTGGTCGCCATGACATAAAAAAAGATCTGGTGGAACCCTGGAGAGACGCCGTGGATAAAAATACTTTCCCGCAGTTCTCGGATAAGGATAATCTGGATGAGGGGCCAGATGGCCATCAATATGGTCATGAGGGCAAAAAGTGTAAGGGAGGACCGTTTGACAGGTTTTGCGGCCAGACTACCGAGACCAGTTAATAACAACCAGGAGAAAAGAACGAGAGAGATGGTCACTTCGTTTCCATGGAACTGGGACAAGAATTCCCTTATGGTGACAAGCTGAACGGCAATGGAAGATACCCCTGTCCCTATGATGGCCCATATGATGAGACGTTTAATATTCGTCATTTGTCATTCGTCATTTGTCACTGGTCATTTATTGATGAGATATGATCAAGGTCCGTTGGCACGTAATTGGCCGAGACGGGCAGAGCGGTCAGCTGGTGGAGTAGAGATTAAATGCCGAAGCGAACAGATGCTGGATACTTGATGCCGGATGAATTAATAAAGAATTCCTTTTTATCCAGTATCCAGAAACCAGGATCCAGTATCACGTGCTAACTCGTAGCAACGATTTGGCATTCTAAAAACCTGAAATAAATTCCAAGATCTTCTTATATAAAAACCTCTAATGTTCCTCGAAGGCCTGAACCTGGTAGGTGGAAACCTCCAGCTTGTCATTTTTCCAGGCGTCCATTTCTAGGCCCGCCTTCATACAAAGATGGGTTAAGAATTCCTTTTTATCGGGAAGTTGTTCCCATACCTGTGGGAGAAAGGTGGCCTGGTGAAATCCCTTTTTGATGATCACACCATCGATACCTGGCCGAAGTTTATCTAAAAGGTCTTCGGCATCTGAGTAAGGGAGGGATTTGGGTTCGGTCAAGATACTGATCTCAATCTTTACCCTTTCCCATTCTTTCCTGGAAAGGGGTCTAAAACGTGGGTCTTGAAAGGCGGCATTAATGGCGTTAATCCTGATTCCTTCAAGGAGGGATTCTTGAGGTATGATGTGCCCAATGCATCCCCTAAGACCTCCATCAATGGTAAGCGTTACAAAAGTGCCACGTCTCTCGGAGAATTTGGGCGATACTTGAGAGTCAGCCAGGCCTTGATTCTCTGAACTGAAGAGCCTTTGCTGGATGGTTTGTCTCGCTACAGAAAGAAGGCATCTGCCCTCCTCTTCTGTCAATTTGTCTGTGTCTACCATGTCCCCCTCCTTGCCCTTTTTTTCATAGGGTGAAGTTTTTCTTGCGATTGTCTCAGACCCTGGCGTTTTGAACTCTTGGGCGCCTAAGGCATGGATGCCTGCCCAGATGAGCAGGAATAGGATAAATGAGATGAAGCAAGCAATGGAGTTGAAATACCGACGTGCCTTATGAGACTTCCCCTGCCCCATTTATTTTTCTCCGTTCGGGAAGATTCTGGCTCCCTGTTAACTTACACTGAGATAAAATTATAGGAATTTGCGTCTCTAATGTAAAGGAGCTTGCTATTCAAGGCCGTCTTCACTATATTGGCGAATTCAAAATCTATGGCATTTTTGAACAGATTGTGGGAGCTTAAACCTTAAATAGGATGGGGATGATATGGAGAGTCTCAAGAAAAAGAAAGAGAGGGTAAAAATCATTTTTGAAGTCTTGGATCCTATTTATACCCGTGAGAAAACCGCACTCAAACACATAAACCCTTTCCAACTCCTTGTAGCCACCATCCTTTCAGCCCAGTGCACCGATGAACGGGTAAACCAAGTGACCAAGGCCTTGTTCAAGAAATATGAATCGCCAAATGACTACATAAAGGCACCCATATCCGAACTGGAAGATGTTATAAGGCCCACTGGCTTTTTCAAGAACAAGACCAAATCCATCAAGGGATGCGCTCAAGGAATCCTGGAGCTTTATGGGGGGAAGGTCCCTTCCACCATGGAGGAAATGATTAAGTTGCCTGGGGTTGGACGTAAGACGGCCAATGTGGTCTTGGGTGCTGCCTTTGGCGTACCCGGCGTGGTGGTGGATACCCACGTCAAACGTCTTGCCCAAAGATTAGGGCTCACACAGAACCAAGATCCAGATAAGATTGAGAAAGACGTGGAAAAACTGCTCCCCGAGGAGAGATGGCGGCGCTTTTCAGACATCCTCATCTACCATGGCAGGCAGATCTGTAAGGCGCGTAAACCGGCCCATGACCGATGCCCCATCTTCAAATGGTGCCCCTCCAATTCCATCTAAATTATTCACCTGGGGTGAATGAGCGTCCCGAAATTTTCGGGACTTGAGGAGCGGCCCTTCGGGCCTCGAGGAGCTCCCGCCTCGGTGCGGGATTGAGGCTAAAATTATTTTCTAAAAGAGAGGATCAAAATTCAAATGCCTCAAGCGAAGCGGTCCTAAAGCGCAGCGCTCCTCGAACGTAGTGCTCGTTTAGCCTGTGCCTCTGCTTGCCCCGCCATAGCCTTAGCGGCGGCGGGTGGTGAATCAAAGCTGGAATTGGGCGACTAGGAAGGTGTGATCAGAAGGCTTTTGGCGAGTCCTTGGTTCAGTGTCTATCCAGGCGCTCTCTGACTTTTCTGCCAAAGGCCCTGTAGCCAAGATATAGTCGATCCGCCAACCCATCTTCCGCTTGAATGCATTGGGAATCCTATAATCCCAAAACGTGTAGTGACCTCCGCTCCGATGATGTTCCCGAAAAACATCCATGAGCCCCCAGGCCAAATATTCTCTAAAAATATTCTGTTCATCCGGATGAAAACCCACTTCTCCCCTGAGACCTTCTGGATCATGCACGTCAATGGGCTCAAGCGCCACATTAAAATCCCCCACTATTAACAGGGGAAGTCCCTGCTCATAGTTCCTTTTGATGTGGACCAAAAGATCCGCTAGCCAACGCAGTTTGTAATCGAACTTTTCCGTCCCTGGAGCGAAACCCTGTGGGACATAGACGTTTATTAAGGGAATGTTTTGGATTTTTGCGCTGATGAAACGGGCTTCCTCATTCTCTCCTTCATATAGATTGAGACGGATTTCCTCTAATGGCAGCTTACTGATGATGGCGACCCCGTTGTAAGACTTTTGCCCCCTGAAGACGGTTTGATAGCCTATTTGTTTAAATGTATCGACCGGAAAGTCTTTGTCCTGGACCTTTGTCTCCTGGAGGCACAGCACATCTGGTTTCTCCTTTTCTAACCAGTCGGCAATGATTCCCAATCTGGCACGAATGGAGTTGGTATTAAAGGTCGCCAATTTCATGGTCGGAGATGGGTTCGCTTCTCTAGACTCCATCCCCCTCGAGACCCAGAACCTAAATTCCGGATGTTCTTGGCTGAACAGGGGAGTAAGTCCTCTCAAACTGGTTTATTTGACTTTGCTACCTGGGGTGGTGCTGACATCGGGGATGACGAGATGCACGCCAGACTCATCTTCGGCGGCAAGGACCATTCCCTGGGACTCCACGCCCATCAATTTGGCTGGTTCAAGATTAGCCACCAGCACCACCTGCTTCCCAGGCAGATCCTTTTCTGAATAATGGCCGACGATCCCAGCCACAACGCTCCTCTCCTCCCCTATGTCAACAATCAGCTTAATCAGTTTCTTGGAGTCAGGTATGGCCTCAGCCTCTTTGATGATCCCGACCCGTAGATCAAGCCTCTGGAATTCTTGAAAAGATATGACCTCTTTCATTTTTTTGGCTTCCTTCTTCTCTATTTTCTCTCCCACCTCAATCCGCGGAAACAGGTGAGGAACATCAGGTATGCTAACCACTATCTTTTCTCTTCCCCATTCTCGGATATCTTTGAGATTGAGATCCCTGCCTCTCTTGGAGACCCCCAAAAAGTGCTGAATTTTTTCTGAAGTCTCAGGCATAAAGGGCCAGAGCAAGGCAGAAATGATTTTGAGTGATTCAAGGATATGGAACATCACCGTGCACAACCGTTCCCTGTCAGATTTGGCCAAGACCCAAGGAGCCATCGAAACGATATATTTGTTCAGTTTTCCCACAAGTTCCCAGATGGCCATGAGGGCCTTATGAAACCCCAACTCTTGCATTAGGGTTTGATAGGTATCTATAAGTTCAAGGGCGTTTCTTTTCAGTCTTTCATCCTCCTCACCTGCTGACCCTGGGCTGGGAATCTCTCCATCAAAGTATTTGCGAACCATGCTCAGGCTTCTGCTGACCAGATTTCCCAGGTCATTGGCCAGATCTGCATTGATTCTTGCTACCAGAGCTTCTTCGCTGAATTCGGAGTCAAGGCCAAAAACCATGTCGCGCAGCAAAAAGTACCTAAAGGCGTCTAAGCCATATATGTGGGCCAGGTCAAGGGGCTTTACCACATTCCCCAGGCTCTTGGACATCTTGCCCTCATTCACATTCCAGTACCCGTGGACGTTGAGATGTTGATAGGGCTCAATGCCTGCCGATTTGAGCATACAAGGCCAGTAGATCCCATGGGGCTTCAGGATGTCTTTGGCAATTATATGCTGAGCACTGGGCCAGAAATTCTTGAAGAGGTCGCCTTCAGGGTAGTTGAGTGCTGAAACATAGTTTATGAGGGCGTCGAACCAGACGTAGGTGACATAATCCTTATCAAAAGGGAGGGTAATCCCCCAGGTGAGTCTTGATTTGGGACGTGAAATACAGAGGTCATCTAGGGGTTCTTTCAAAAATGAGAGAATTTCGTTTTTGTATCGCTCAGGCCTTATGAAATGTGGATGTTGTTTTATATAGTCAATGAGCCAGTCCTGATACCTGCCCATGCGAAAGAAATAGTTGGCCTCTTTGATCACTTCAGGTTCTGTCTGATGATCAGGACACTTGCCATCTACCAACTCTCGTTCTGTATAAAATCGTTCACAACCGAAACAATAGAGCCCCTCATAATCACTGAAGTATATGTCATCCCTCTCCTTAACTTTATTAAGGATCAGTTTCACGGTCTCCTGATGGCCCGAGTCAGTTGTCCGAATAAAGTAGTCGTTAGTAATATTCAATTTGGGCCACAGGGCCCTGAAGAGGCGGCTCATGCTATCCACGTATTCGCTCGTGGATTGCCCTGCCTTCTCAGCGGCGGCAACGATCTTGTCTCCATGTTCATCGGTACCCGTGAGAAAGTATGTGTCTGAGCCGGCAAGGATGTGAAACCGGTTAAGGACATCAGCCACTATCGTGGTATAGGCATGTCCGATATGCGGTTCAGCATTCACATAGTATATGGGAGTGGTTATGTAGAATTGATCGGACAATGGTATTAGGAATGACTCCTTTCCAACTTGATTCGCCCCGCTTCCAGCCCAGAGGGCTTACAGGCCGGCTTCCGGCTCGGAGAGAGGGTAGGACCTACGCCTCGGAGAGAATAACGGGTTCTGAGGAAAGAGGTTGTAGAATTTCCGAAACGTTTAGTTATTTTTCCTATTCATCCTTAATGATATCTTCATACGGGACTTCTACTTCGTCACCAGAATCCAACATAACTGTCAAGGTCTGTCTCAATACGTTCCGACGAACCACCTTGCCCCTGCCACGGGAGGTATCCACACTTTTGCCCATCTTAGGTATATCTTTTGTCGCCTTTTCATAGTACTCACGTTCATAAATCAGACAGCACATCAGCCTCCCGCACATTCCGGAGATCTTTGCAGGGTTAAGGGAAAGATTCTGTTCCTTGGCCATCCTGATGGACACAGGTGCGAAATTATTCAAAAAGGAGGAACAGCAGAGTTGGCGCCCACAGGAACCCAAACCGCCAAACATTTTTGCCTGATGTCGAACCCCAATCTGTCTCATCTCCACCCGCGTTCGAAATTTCTGCACCAGATCCCGGACCAGTTCCCGAAAGTCCACCCTGCCGTCAGCCGTGAAGTAGACCATAATTTTGCTACCATCATAAAGGCGTTCAACGGAGACCAGGCACATGGGCAGGGATCTTTCCTTTATTCTCTCACAGCAAAAGGCGTAAACGTCTTTCTCCAATTGGCATTTCTTTTGGAATTTGTCCACATCTTCAGGCGTTGCCAAACGGAATACTTTCTTCAGAGGCCTCTGGGGTAAATCCTCGCCACGGGCTCTTGGCTCAGTACAAACAACACCAAGGGCTAATCCCTGTTCTGTCTCAACCAACACCTTGTAACCCTTTTTCAGGACAAAGTGTCCGGAATCATATTCATGGATCTTTCCATATTCAGCAAACTTTATTCCAACAATTTTATTCATAAGGCGTCTCCGCCTCTCTTTCACCGATTGTTTTCTTGGCTGGCAAGCCTTTTCAGAGTCAGAATGGTGTTTTCCATCATGATGTCCACATTGCGCGTCTGCAACAGATCCCTCTGAGAACGATCCACCATGTGGAAACTCTCAATCAAGTTTTCTATCTTAAAGTGTCTCGAAATATTTTTCAACTTCTGGGAAAAATCCACATTGATCAGGAAATCCGCCTGGCAGTGCAGTTTTGTGAGAAGCAAATCCCTGTACCACGATTTCCATATACTAAGCAGATCAAACAGATCCCACTCCCCCTTCCCCACTTCATTAGAGTCCGACGTCTTGCGTCTTCGCTTATATTCCAGGGCCATTTCAAGGGCATCTTCTGATGAGAGTCCCTGCAACTGAATGAGACGGGAAATAAGGTACTCTCGATTCTTGATGAACTGGCCCTCACACATGCGGATAGCCTTTCCTAGGCTCCCTTCAGAAATCTTGGCCAGCACATGTGCCTTATCCTCCTCCATGGACTGGAAACTCATGAGCCAGTCCGCTATGGCGCGTGCGGGTATGGGCCGGAAAAGGACTTTCTGACACCTGGAGACAATAGTGGGAAACAGCGCTAGGGGTTCTGTGACATTCAGAATGATAATGTTGTTGGGCGGAGGTTCCTCCAGGGTCTTTAGAAGCGAATTGGCCGCCTCATCGGTCATCACTTCGGCTTGGCGGATAATGCTTACACGATACCTCCCAGAGATCGGTTTAAAGCTGAGGGCTCGGTTCAGAGCCCTAATCTGTTCTATCTTGATGTTTTGACCATCTGGTTCTATAAGAACCAGGTCGGGGAAATTTCCACTGTTTAACTGACGGCACGTTTGACAGTGCCCACAAGCTTCTTCATTCACCTGCTCTTTGCAGTTTATTGCCTGGGTGAAAGCCAGAGCCGTGCTCGTTTTTCCAACCCCTGAAATACCTGCGAAAAGATAGGCATGGGGTATCTTGCCCCTCGCCATGACGCCCTTCAAGAAACTGATGGTTTGTTTTTGACCGATTATTTCTGAAAATGGCTTAAGGGCTGTCTGATTGGGCATTTTTCCATACCATCTCGAAATGGAGGCTGATCCATGAGATCTCTTTCGTTAGTCGACTTTCAGGTAGGGTTCCATATGCTGAAATATTTTCTTCTCCACCTCGTCTTCGGGCAGGGTGGCATCGACAATAACAAATCGGTTCTGGTTTTTCCGAGCCAACTCCAGATATCCTTCCCTCACTGCCCTGTGAAATTCTATGGCTTCCCTCTCAAATCTGTCCTGCCCTTTCTGCGATTGAGCCTCATTCCTTTCTAGGGCCCTCTGAAGGCCCATATCAACGGGACAATCCAGAAGGAAGGTGATGTCAGGCTGAATCCCCTGTGTGGCCTGTTTATTTAGGGCCCGTATGAGTTCCATATCCTGTCCACGGGCGATCCCCTGATAGACCACAGTAGCGTCGAAAAAACGGTCACATATGACCCATTTCCCTTCATCCAGCGCCGGCTTAATCAGCTCTTCCACATGCTGAGCCCTGTCGGCAGCATATAGGATGAGTTCAGTAAGAGGTGAAAGGTTCTTGTTCCGAGAGTCCAAGAGGAGCCTTCGGATATCTTTCCCTATTCTGGTTCCTCCCGGTTCGAAAGTAGTGATTAGAGAAATCCCAAGTCCTTTTAAATTTTTCGCGAAACGCTTCACTTGGGTTGTTTTGCCGCAACCCTCTATGCCCTCAAAAGTGATGAACAATTTCCGCCCCTTATTCTTTAGGTACTCCGTGCAAAAGCGGTTTAACGCTTTAAACGCGATTCTGCTTCCTACTTTACTAACACATAAATATATTTAACTAAATTTTACTAATAAACGCTTACTTCTCTGCCTCACCGCAAATAGCGTCTTTCATCGATTTTTGGGTCTAGGAACGGCCATCAATGGTCCATTCCTGAGTAACCGGCTGATTTTTCTATACAACCTGCCAGTCGTATATAACAAGACCCATCAGAAAGGTGAGTATAGAGAAAAAGATGTGGATAATCAAGAAACCTATTCCCGGGCATCAAAGCCTGGTGATGGAATATCATTGTAAGAATGGAGGCTTCAGATTGAGACTGTCAAAAAACCTGATTCTGAGAGGCTGACGGAAAATGTCCATATGCAAGTTGAGCCTTGCGAAATCCCGCTCTGTCGTAGATCCCGCTCGCGGGACGGGAGCTTCCGAAATCCCGAGGAATGAGGCGTACAGAGAAGTACGCCGCAGTGACGAGGGATAAGGGTAACGCAGCCCTTCGATGCTTCGACGTTGCTCAGCATCGACCGTGAGTCCTTCGACCCTGCTCAGGACCGTGAGCTTGTCGAACGGCTTGTCGAACGGCTTGTCGAATGGCAGATGGGCGTTTTCCGACAGCCTCATTGACAAAGGGGAAAAGATGACTATTTTGTTATTCCCCAATTCGGGTTTCTGTCCCCCTAGAAAGGAGGGATTGCGATGAAAACGAGTGAAAAAAAGAGCCGAAAAAAAGCAAAAAAAAGAGCTAAAAAGAGTGCGGCAAGAAGGGTCCAAAGCTTCAAGAGCGGAGGAGAGCCAAGGGCCAAGAAAACAAGATCTGACCCTCGCGCCATGTTTATGCAAAATATTCTAGACAAGAGGAAAGAACTTGAAGAGACGTTAGAGCCGCTGATAGACAACCAGAAAGAATATGATCTGCAGTTTCGCGGAGGGGACCTTATTGATGAACTTGATCAGGCTCAGCGTGAGATCTCAGCGAGCAGTTGCTATCCCATTATTGAACGGAAAATCAAAGAGTTGAGAAAGATTGATTTACTCATCAAAAGGATGTCAAAACAGGAAAAATTCGGACTCTGTGAAGAATGTGGAAAACGGATCCCTAAAAGGCGACTGTTGATCGTCCCAGAAGCAACCCTTTGCGTCTCTTGCCAGAGAGAGTTGGAAAAAGCCCATCTGTGGGGAAGCGTTGAAGCGAGGGCCTCTGTTGATTATGGAGAAGGTCAGGGAAGCGAATGGAACTCTAATGGTTTCGATGAAAAGGCCCAGCGGGCCCTGAAAACGCAGATTAACACGTTTTCAATAAATGATATCCGAGGGACAGAATCGGATAATGATTCAGCAGCCAGTATGAAAGGTCTTTAGACGCCACAGTCTGTTATTTGATGGCCATACCCTTTTGGGTCTTTGTCCTGGTTCATTTTGTCTGTTCAAACCGCGCGTCCCATCTCTGATCATGTCGAGCTCCACTCCCTCACAGAGGGAAAGAGGGATCTGTCCGTGTGGGGAATAAACTTCGCCGCGCTGAAAAGATTCATGAACTCCTGATTTACATTGAGTTCTACGTAGGTCACCTGATCCCGTATTCTGTATATTTCCTCCCTGGCCGTAGCCGATAAAAGGGTCTGACTAGCTCCAGCCAGGGAGGTATTTCCCAGGGGCCTGTAAGTTTCGAGAGCAAGATCAGGAATCATGCCTATGGCAATAGCGGACCTAGGATCTATATACGAACCGAATGTACCCGCAATGTAAAAACGGGTGATATCGTCTA
>JASFEQ010000122.1:0-10749 GCA_050124735.1 Desulfobacteraceae bacterium
AAACTCCTAAAGGGCGCCTTGACCAATGAAATGATTGATCTTGATACAGATTTCCATCAGCTTCTCAGTAGGGCGGCACGGAGCAAAACCTTATACGAACTCAATCAACTTCTCATTAGGCGCACCCTACGATTTCGTGTCTTCTGTCTTCGTGTTCCCGAAATCGCGAAAGTGACCAGGGATGGGCACGAGCTCATTGTAAAAGCACTCAAATCCAATGATCCAAGAAAGGCAGAAGAGGCGATTCTGTCTCACCTAGAGGACACGAAAAAGACAGTTGCGTACTATGTGGAAGAGTTGAGGCGCGAATCATTCATGACGAGTGACCTTGAATTTTAGGCGTGGAGGAGGCGTTATGGATAGCGGTTATTATGATCCGGAGATAGAAACCGCCTCACGGGATGAGATCAGGAAATTACAAGAGGAAAAACTGAAGGGAATCGTCCGACACGCGTGGGATAAGAGCGCCTTTTACAGAAGAAAATTTGAGGAAGCGAATTTCACCCCGGATAAGATCCGATCCCTCGAGGACATTTCCCTCCTGCCTTTTATTACGAAAGAGGATCTAAGAGAGGACCAGAGGGATTTCCCTCCTTGGGGGAGTATGCTCACGTTGCCCTTTGAGGAATGCCAACGTGTCCATCAGACTTCCGGGACGACGGGACAACCCCTCAGGGTCGTGGACACTGAAGAGGATTGGACCAAGTTTTGCCATATGCATGCCAGGATGCTCTACGCGTATGGTGTCCGAAAGACGGATATGGTCATGCCCGCATTTGGATTCGGCCCCTTTATCGGATTCTGGACATCATACTATGCCGCACAGGAGATTGGTTGCACCCTGTTTGCAACAGGGGGCTTCAAGACGGAACAACGGATTAATACCCTTTTGAACTACCCGATCACGGCTATAGGCTCTACCCCTTCCTATGCCCTCCACATGGCTGAAGAGGCAAAAAAGATGGGGATAGACCTGAAAAAAGACGCCAAGATAAGGATCTCCTGGCATACGGGAGAACCTGGAGGCGGAATCCCCAGTGTGGTGAAGAAAATCGAAGACGCCTACGGTTGCAAGGCCTTCGATTTCATAGGTTCCACCGAGATTGGGCCCTGGGGTTTCAATTGTGAATTCCAGTCAGGACTTACCCACATTAACGACGACTGGGTTTGTTTGGAGGTTCTCGATTTTCAGACCGGTGAACCGGTTGGGCCAGGAGGCACCGGTGAGCTCATTCTGACGAATCTGGAGCGACGGGCCCATCCCTTTTTGAGGTATCGCACCCGGGACATCGTGAAAGTGGCTGATAGGGTCTGCCCCTGTGGGCGGACCCTTTTCAGCCTGGAAGGAAGTGTGCTCGGCAGATTGGATGATATGAAGAAGATTCGAGGCATCATTGTATACCCGAGCAGGATTGAGGAAATTGTTCGCCAATTTGCAGAGGTGGAAGAATTTCAGATGGTGTTCACCAGGGTGGAGGGTCTGGATGAGATCATTGTGAAGGTGGATCCGGTGCCTGGGTTGGAGCCCGGGTCCAACAGGGAATTTCAGGGCAAGGTGGAAAAGGCCCTACAGGTAGGGTTGGGTATTCGCGCATCCGTTGACGTATTGGAGCACGGGAGCCTTCCCAGGTGGGACCACAAGGCCAAACGAATTCTGGATGAAAGAGAGGATGTTCCGTTCTAAAGAGGCTGTCGGAAAACGCCCATCTGCCATTCGACAAGCTCACGGTCCTGAGCAGGGTCGATGCTGAGGAATGTCGAAGCATCGAAGGGCTGCGTTACCCTCATCCCTCGTCACTGCGGTGTACTTCTATGTACGCCTCATTCCGCGGGGTTTCGGAAGCCTTGCATATGGACATTTCCCATCAGCCTCTCAGAAGCCGCTTTTTCCACAGCCTCAAAGAAATGCATTGGATAGAAGAAGAGAAAATCATGGGAAAAAAGCAAGAGTCCACAACTAAAATCGTAGCGCCTCAGGAGAAATTTGATCAACGAAACCAGATGCATACCCAAGCGGCCATAGGGGGTTTGGGGGAGAAGGTACAGAAACGCTGGACCACCGAGTCCGTGGATCCCTTTAGGCGCATCTTCTATCCTGAGAACAGGCCTCAGAACGTGCCTTTGCGGTCCTGGCGAAATGTGGCAGACGGGCCCTTGAATCCAAATAGGATTGAAGTGAATGACACGAAAGAGATGGCCTCAAATATTAAAGGGGTTGCCCTCTTCCTTGGGGCTGACTTGGCGGGCATATGTGAGTTAAACCAGGCCTATGTGTACAGCCACACAGGACTTCGGATCGACTTTGCCAAGGACACGGCGGGTCAAGAAATCCACATGCCCCACAAATATGCCATTTCTATTGGCGTGGAAATGAGTTACAAGCGGATGCGCTACGCCCCTGGCTGGATCGACAATGCGGAGGTGGGCCTCGGTTATCTCAACGCAGCCAGGGTGGCGGTCGCCCTCGCTGCCTATATCCGGGAACTGGGATATGTGGCCAGGGCCCATTTCTTCATCAACGAGTGGGTCCAACACGTTCCCATTGCCGAGGCGGCAGGGCTGGGAGAGCTGGGTCGGCTCGGTATCCTCATCACACGTGAGTACGGCCCTCGGCTGCGGCTTTCCACCGTGACGACCGATCTTCCCCTTGCTGTGGATTCTTCGGTGGACATAGGTGCCGTCGAATTCTGCCAGATCTGCGGGAAGTGTGCCAAGAATTGCCCGTCGCAGGCCATCCCCCACGAGGATAAGAGGGTGGTCCGGGGCGTGGAGAAGTGGAAGCTTGATGATCGGGCGTGCCAGCGCTTCTGGGTCTCGAATCCCAACCGGTGGAATGATTGCGCCCGCTGCATAACCGTATGCCCATGGAACCGACCGGATGTCTTGCATCACAGGTTCTTTGCATGGACAGCCAAATATTCCCATGCGATGCGGAAATTCCTCCTTTGGGCGGATGACCTGGTCCGAGGGAAACGTCCAAGGTCTGTGGTGAAATGGTTGGATTATCAGGAGGGGGGTCGTAGGGCCAAGTCTGTCATGGACCTCATAAGGAATCAGGCAAAGGAGTAGCGATTGTTTATCCAGCAAATCTTTAATGGCATCATGCTGGGCAGCACCTATGCCCTGATTGCCATCGCCTTCACCCTCCTTATGGGCATTTTGAACATGCTCAACTTCGCCATTGGCGAGATATTCATGCTCGGGGCCATCTTTGGACTCACCTTTGTGAACCTGGGGTTGCCCTTTTACCTGGCCGTTCCACTGGCCATGGTCTGCACAGGGTTTTCCTGCCTACTCGTTGAGCGTTTTTCCTTTCGACCCCTTAGAAATGCTCCTCCCCTGGTCCCTCTGCTCAGCACGATTGGATTCTCCATCCTGTTTCAAAACACGGCCGTGAATCTCTTCGGCTCAGAACGTACACAGTTTCCCCAGTGGATGGAGCCCGTCAACTTTTACATCGGACCCGTTCTCATCTCATCAACCCAAATCATCACGCTGGGGCTTGCCGTTTTATTGATGGTCGCCTTAGATCTCTTTATCCAGCGGACGAGACTGGGAAGGGGAATGCGTTCCGTTGCAGAGAGCTTGGATACGGCCAACATCTTGGGGGTTGACAGCAATCTCATTATCCTCATGACCTTCTTTTTTTCCGGGGCTCTCGCTGGAGCGGCCGGCATCATTTTTGGTATAAGCTTTTCCATCGTGTCACCCTTTATGGGCATGGAGCCAGGCATTAAGGGGATTGCCGCAATGATCGTGGGCGGCATGGGAAATCTGAGGGGCGCGATCGTGGGCGGCATGTTTATCGGGATCATAGAGGTCTTGAGTGTGGCCTATTTCGGATCTTCCACAAGGGATTTTGCGGTCTATGGCCTCCTGTTTCTCGCCCTGTTGCTGCGGCCCCAGGGAATCCTTGGCGTCTTGCAACCTGAGAAGGAGAGAATCTGATGCTGAGTAGCTATCAATTAGATCTCCTCTCAAACTTGGGGATCAATATTCTGCTCGCCTTAAGTGTCTATTGTCCCATGGCTACGGGTCAACTCTCCATAGGAAATGCAGGTTTCATGGCCCTCGGTGCCTACACGTCCGCCATCCTGACCGTCCATCTCCATCTTCCTCTATTCCTAGCACTGATCGTCGGCGGGATCGTGGCGGGAATGGTCGGGATACTTGTTGGCTTCCCCGCCCTAAGGCTGAAGGGGATCTTTCTGGCCATGGCGACCCTCGCCTTTGGAGAGATCGTAAGGAATTTCTTCATGAACTTCCTAAAGCCCCTGACAGGAGGGGCCTATGGGTTTCGAGGCATCGGGGATACCCCCATCTCCATCATATGGATCTGGGGATGGGTCCTATTCTTTCTCCTCTTCTTCTACTTTCTATCTCGCTCCAGGGCAGGGCTCGCCATGCTGGCCACCCACGATGACGAGACCGTAAGTGAACTCATTGGAATTCATATCGTGCTCTTGAAGGTGGGTGCATTCGGTATCGGGGCATTTATTGCCGGGGTGGGGGGTGGCCTGTATGCCCATTATTACCTCTACATCGAACCCGAGTTTTTCAATGTATGGGAGTCCATCCACATGGTCCTCTATGTCATCATGGGAGGGATGCTCTCTTTCTGGGGGGCCGTACTGGGGACAATGATCTTTGTCCTGCTTCCCGAATTCCTCAGATTCCTACATGACTGGCGAGGGGCCTTCTTTGGCGTGGTCATTATTGGGCTCATGATCGCGAGACCTTCAGGGATTGTTACACGGGAAATGCTTCGAAAGGATTTTTGGCTACCGCTGCGAAAGGGGACAAGATCTT
Organism: Desulfobacteraceae bacterium; assembly: GCA_050124735.1. Classification (GTDB taxonomy): domain Bacteria; phylum Desulfobacterota; class DSM-4660; order Desulfatiglandales; family HGW-15; genus JASFEQ01. Next base: position 4,810 of record JASFEQ010000122.1, read on the forward strand.
GAAAGAGAGTCAACTCCTCAGCCTGACCGCAGTCAGCAAGAATTTCGGTGGACTAAGGGCCGTCAACGATCTGAGTCTGGACGTCTCTGAAGGATACATCTACGGCCTCATAGGGCCCAACGGCGCGGGAAAGACCACGGTGTTCAACCTGATCACAGGCGTATATCCTTGCAGTGGCGGGTCCATTTTCTTGGAAGATGTGACCCTGACGGAGTTAAAATCCTATCGGATTGCCCGCATGGGAATCAGCCGGACCTTTCAGACGATTCGCCTGTTTCCGAGCATGACCACGTGGGAAAATGTGCTGATTGGGCAGAATTACCTGTCCAAGTCCGGGATTCGGGGAATCCTTCCCATCCGGAGGTCTCAGGAGCTGGAACTGACGCGCCAGGCCGAGGAGGCCTTGAAAGTCTTGGGGCTGTGGGAAATGAGAGATCGTAAGGCAGTCACCCTTCCCTATGGAAGCCAAAGAAAGGTGGAGATTGCCAGGGCGATTGCTGCCCAGCCCAAGCTGCTTTTGCTGGATGAACCTACGGCAGGAATGAATATTCGTGAGACAAAGGATCTATTGGGCGTCCTGTCCAAAATTCATGATCTGGGGATTACCATCCTGGTGATTGAACATGACATGAGGGTGGTGATGGGGATCTGTGACCATATTTTTGTACTGAACTTCGGGCAGAAGATCGCGGAGGGAACACCTGCGCAGATTCGCCAGAACGAAGAAGTGCTGGAGGCCTACCTTGGCAAGGAGGAATAGTTGCTTCGTATTCTGAATTTAGAGACGGGCTACGGCAGAATCCAGGTCCTAAGGGGCATATCCCTGCAAATCCAGGAGGGAGAGATCATTTCCCTTATCGGGGCCAATGGTGCAGGGAAGTCCACCCTTATGAAGACGATCTGCGGCGTCCTCTCTCCCACAGCCGGCAGCATTGAGTATGAAGGAAGCCCTATCCATCGCAAGTCGCCCACATCCAGGGTGAAACAAGGACTCGTCCTTGTCCCTGAAGGCCGCTCCATATTGAAAAGAATGACGGTCTATGAAAACCTGCTCATGGGTGCCTACACACGATCGGATCAGTCGGCCATCAAAGGAGACATGGAAAAGGTCTTCGAACGCTTTCCACTCTTGGCCGCACGGAAAGCCCTTTCCGCGAATGTTCTATCCGGAGGTGAACAGCAGATGTTGGCCCTTGGGAGAGCGCTACTTGCCCGGCCAAGGCTGCTCATGTTAGATGAGCCCTCTTTAGGCTTGTCTCCCATTTTAGTCAGAGAGATCTTCACCATCATTAGTGATCTGCATCGATCGGGAATCACCATATTTCTCGTTGAACAAAATGCCCTGCAAGCCCTTCAAATAGCGGACAGGGGGTATGTCATGGAGACGGGCATGATCGTCATGTCAGATGGTGCCCAGGCTCTCTTGAACAGTGAAGCACTTCGTGAGGCCTATCTGGGAGGAGAAGAAGGGGGCTCTGGTCTTGGATAGTGTCCCGGGAGAAAGGGGGACACCTTATGATGACAAAAAGTGGGACTGAAATTCCTGATTTGAGCAAATACAAGACCAGCTTGACCCCAGAATTCCAGGAGGGGTTCAATTTTAAAGGGAAGTGAGAGATGGGGGAGTTTGAGGGTCGCGTCGTCATTGTCACGGGAGGGGGGCTGGGAATCGGACAGAGCTATTGTCGCCGCTTTGCCAAGGCAGGGGCCCATGTGGTGGTGGCAGACGTGGATGAAGAGGCTGCCAACCGCGTTGCCCAGGATGTGAGCGGATTAGCGGTTCAGGTGGACGTGTCCGACCCGGCAAGCACGAAGGCCATGGCAACGGCCGCCCATGACCGTTACGGGCGAATCGATATTCTCGTGAACAACGCTGGGCTCTTTACGGCCATCCTGCCCATGAAGCCATGGACCGAGATTTCGGTGGAGGAGTGGGATCGGGTGATGGCCGTGAATGTACGGGGTTACATGCTCTGCGCAAGGTCCGTGTTCCCGTACATGAAGGAACGGGGATGGGGACGCATTATCAATATAGGTTCGAACACCTCTTTGAGCGGTGTCCCCGGTTTTCTCCATTACGTGGCCTCGAAGGGGGCGATCATGGCTTTTACAAGGGCCTTGGCGCGCGAGATCGGGGAGACCGGAATTACAGTCAATACGATCACTCCGGGGCTTGTGTCGACCGCAGGCGTCAAAAAACATTATTCAGAAGAGACGCTCGAGTCCAGGGTCAATGCACGGTCCATCAAGCGGCAACAGATACCCGAAGACCTGGTGGGTGCGGTCATGTTCCTCTCCTCTGAGGGCGCTGGATTCATTACGGGTCAAATTTTGAATGTGGATGGTGGACAAATCATGCACTAGTAAGTTGCTGAAAGGCGATACCATACGGTCACTCCGGCGCAGGCGGGAATGACACAGGAAGATGGTAATGGCCTTTTTCAGGAACTTTCTAAAAAGGAATGGCTTGTTGAGATAGGCTCTCCATGTCTGAAAAGAAATACGACGTCCTTGTGATAGGTGCAGGACACAATGGTCTCATACTGGGAAACTACCTGGCCAAAGCGGGTCTCGAGGTGTTGGTCATGGAGAGGCGTCTGGAGGCGGGAGGCGGACTCAGTACAGAGGAGATCACGGTTCCGGCCTTCTTACACAACCTGCACTCCTATTTCCACGACACCATCAACATCATGCCCCCTTACGAAGATCTCCAGATGGAGGCCTTTAATGCACGTTATTACCGTCCTCCAGTGCAGGCGGGCATGATCCTTCCCGATGGCCGCTCACTCTGTTTTTACGACGACCTGGATAAAACGTGCGAGAGCATCGCCCGTTTCTCCAAAAAGGATGCAGAGAAGTGGCGGGAAATTGTGGACAACTACGGTCCGTTTGTTTCCACTATTATTCCGCCCGCCTTTTACAGCCCTCCGGCCCCGCCCTCTGAGCAGGTCATGAGACTCGAGGGATCACCTGAAGGCATGGAGTGGTTGAGGGTTGGACGGATGTCGCCGCATGAACTGGTGGAGGAGTGGTTTGAAAACGAACACCTCAAGGCCTTGGTACTTCATCACCTTCCCATACCGCGAGGCATTTTGCCAGACTATGCTGGACTGGGCGCGGTCGTCCCACTGGTCGTCTGCCAGGTGGAGCATTCCCAGATTGCCCTTGGCGGATCACATGCCCCTGCCCACGCCTTGTGGCGGGCATTGATTGAAAACGGAGGCGAGACCAAGTCGTTCGCCCATGTGGAGAAGATTCTGGTTGAGGAAGGCAGGACAGTGGGTGTGGAGACAAGCGATGGCAGTAAATACTTGGCCCCAATCGTGGTCAGCACCATTGACTTGAAGCAGACCTTTTTAGAACTGGTTGGTGAAGAACACTTGGAGGGTGAATTTGTCAGGCAGGTCAAGGGCTTTCGTCTGGATGAGTTTTCGGTCTTCTCCGTTCACATGGCCTTGCGTGAGGCGCCCCTGTTTAAGACCCAACCCGGCTATGAAGACGTGAACCAGGCCTTCCGGTTGAATATTGGGCTGGATAGGCCCGAAGATTTTGTGTCCGTTCTTTCAGAAGTACGTCAGGGCAGGCTTCCTGAGAAGCTGGGCTTCATTGCCAGTGTCCCGACCTGGTTTGATCCGTCTCAAGCGCCAGAAGGGTTTCACACCGCTTTTCTCTGGCAGCTGGTTCCCTACAAGTTGAAGGACGCAGACTGGGATGAGGTGAAGGATGAATACATGGAGCGCTGTATAGCCAAGTGGCGGGAGTATGCCCCCAACCTGACAGAGGATAACATACTCAAAGCGACCACTCAGACGCCTCTCGATATCGAGGAGCGATTTATCAACATGAAAGAGGGGGGCGTCTTCATGGGCCGAATGCACTTTGCCCAGATGGAGCATTTTCGGCCTCTGCCAGATTTGGCGCAGTTTCGCACGCCCATTGAAGGACTCTATCTGGGCGGTGCATGCATGCACCCGGGGGGTGGGATTATCGGGGCCCCTGGGCTGATTGCCGCAGAGGTCATCATGGATGACCTGAAGCGCCCCAAATGGTGGGAAGTGTAAGGGGTATAAGACTAGATTGAAACGAAGAGATGAGCAGAAGGCATATTGAACGATGAACAATGAATACGACGGAATCATGATCGGCAGCGGTCACAATGCCATGATCTGTTGCGGCTATCTGGCCAAAGCGGGTCTGAAGATCCTGTTGATCGAACGCCACCTGGAGATGGGAGGTGGGCTAGATTCTCACGAAGGAAAGGCGGGCTTTTGGCATAATGTGCATTCCGTCAACCATCGGGGTGTGTGTGATACGGTCTGGTACAAAGACCTGGAGCTGGGCGAGTTGGGGCAAGAGTATATCCGTCTGCCCGTTTCAGTGGCCATGCTTCTAAAGGACCACAAGGCACTCCTCTGGTACGCCGATGAGCCGGAAAAGACCGCAGAGGCCATAGGTCGGTTCTCAGCTAAGGACGCCAAGAGCTTCCTTGAGGTGAACAAGAAATATGCCCATATGGCACGGGAGATCTTTGCCATAGAGCAGTTTTCACCTCCTGTGCCCTTTGAGAAGAAAAGGGCCATTTTGGAGCGGAGTGAAGTGGGCCGTCAGTACTTACAGTGGGAGCCCTATTCCATTATGGAGGTGTTCAGCGAGTTCTTTGAAAATGACGTGGTTCGTGCCATGTTCGTATTTCTATCCATAATCCGGGGTTTCGAGACCGATTCGAAAAGGCTCGGCTTTATTGCCCCGGCAGCCGTGGCCTCAGGTGTGAACACGCAGATGGCAAAGCACTCCACACACAGCCTGGCCCACACGCTGCACAAAATGATTGTCAAAGCCGGCGCCCAGGTCATCGAAGGGCAGGACGTGACCAAGATCCTCGTGGAAGATGGTCGGGCCGTGGGTGTACAGATTCGGGATGGTCGGGAATTTAGAGCCCGCAAGTTCGTGGCCAGTTGCGTCAACCCGAACCAGACCTTCTTGGATATGGTGGGGGCTGAGCATCTTGATTCCGGGTTCGTCAAGAAAGTGAAAGGATTCAAGTATTCAAACACCACACCCCTCTTCACCCTGCATCTAGCTCTAAACGAGCGCCTTTACTGGAAGGCGGCCGAGTGGGATCCGGATGTGAACAAGGCATGGTACATCATTGCAGGCCTAGAGGGGATCGAGGACATCATCGAGCTTTACAAAGACTGCGCGGACCGGCGGCTGCCACGGTCGCTCCAGCTCATAGGAGGTCTTCCAGGCCAGCATGATCCCACCCAGGCCCCGCCAGGCAAGTGTACGGCCTTTTTTTGGCAGGTTGCTCCCGGGAACCTGTGCGAAGAGGAGGGAGGCCCGGAGCAGTGGGACCAGATTCGCGACGAGTTCACAGAGGAATGTGCCAAGCACCTGGCCACCTATGCTGAGAATTTGACACCCGATAATACGGTTGATGTTTTCGGAGTCACACCGCTTGATATCGAACGACACCTGCCAAACATGGTGGGAGGCGATATCCAGGTGGGAGAGTTGAGCGAAAATCAGATCGTGGACAGGCGACCTTTCCCCGAGTGTAGCCAGTATGGGACACCTGTGCAAGGGCTCTACCTGTGTGGTGCGAGCACGCACCCGAGTGGGAATATAACCGGCGCGCCAGGCTACAATGCGGCGGGTGTGATTTGCAGGGACCTGGGCATGGAACCCTGGTGGAAGCCGGTGGACCCTGAAACCTATTGGGAATCCTTAGCTGAGAAGTAGTTGCCGCATTTCTTCTGGCTATTGATTGGTTATTTTAATTCCATCTTCGGAGGTAGAAATTATCTGCCCGTCCGAGGAAAAAGAAAGGAGGAGAAATCGTGGAGAGATTCAAAGTGGGTTCAAAACGTGGCTGGAAACTGTGTTTATTGTTAACGATCACTTTCTGTTTCGGGATCGGCTCCCTCATCTGCCCCGTTG
>JASFEQ010000123.1:0-10668 GCA_050124735.1 Desulfobacteraceae bacterium
CCCTCACATTACCTGGCCAATCATATTCCATGAGTGCTTTGATGGCTTTCTCAGAGAAGGATTTTGACGCTTTCCCTGTGTTTTTCGCCTGCATCTCCAGAAAGTGATTCAGGAGCAGCGGAATATCAGCCTTTCTCTCTCGCAAAGGGGGCAGCTCCATGGGAAACACTTGCAGCCGATAAAAGAGGTCCTCCCTGAAATTCCCTCCTGACATCAGTTCCTGAAGATTTTTGTTAGATGCGGCCACAAATCTCACATCAATCTTGATGACTTTCGTACTGCCCAACCGTTCAAATTCCTTCTCCTGAATAACACGAAGCAGTTTGGCCTGCATGTTGATATCCAAAGAATCAATATCATCCAGAAAGACTGTTCCTTTACTGGCAATTTCCAGCTTGCCCACCGTCGTGCTGGTGGCTCCGGTGAAGGCCCCTTTCATATGGCCGAAGATCTCGCTTTCCATCAGGGTCCCGGGTATGGCGGCGCAGTTGATGACGACGAAAGGGTGGGCGCTTCTTGGGCTGAGATTGTGGATGGCCCTTGCAACCAGTTCCTTTCCCGTTCCGCTTTCCCCTTGTATAAGGACTGTGCCATCGCTATGAGAGATGTCCGATATCAAATCGAAAATTTCCCTCATGGCTTTGTCTTTACCGACCATTTCTTCGAAGGGATGATACCTTTCCAGTTCGCCTCTAAGATAGGTGACCTCCCTCATAAGATTCCGTTTTTCCAGAGCCCGGCTGATCAAAGTCAACACATCATCCACTGTGAAGGGTTTGATGATGTATTCGTACGCCCCCAATTTAATGGCCTTCACCGCAGTTTGGATCTCCTTGACAGCGGTGACCATGATAATCTCGGTATTGGGGTCCAATTCTTTGAATTTTTCCAAAAGGTCGATGCCGTTTATATCAGGCAAGAGGATATCGAGCAGAATCAAATCAACAGGACTCTTTGTAAATATGTCGATGGCCTCCTCCCCTGTACCGGTGAGAAGGACGGTATACTCATCCTTCAAGACCATGTTGAAAGACTGGCGAACCCCGTATTCGTCATCAACCACCAGTATAGTGGGCCTCTTATCCATACGCCATATCTGCCCTGTCAGTTTTTTTGGAGAGCCCCCATTTCTCAGGGCCTGTCTCGCATATGTGGATCCAGCTTAGGTCATTCCTCCAGCTTTCTGCCGGTACCCGGAGAAATCTCCAGGATTGCTCTGGCGGCTTATATGAGCACAAAATCTTCCTTTCGTCAATCAAAGAGCTTGTGAAATTAAATGCACATTGGGTGTTCATTTGTGCACGGTTTTTTTCTTGAATGTTCACCACGTCCTACAGGATTATCCCTCCCCCCCCTTCCGCCGCTCAAAACGCCACGCAAAGTTGGTTATTCCAAACTAAGGTTTAATGACTTCAAATGAGAATTTTCAATACCAATAAGGGAGGTCTTTCCCCTCAAAATTCTTTTGAAAACCTAAATTAGCTAGCTCATTTTTCTTGGCACAAAACTTGAAAAATCCCATTAATTTAAACGGGTTTGGGGAACTAGCTTGTAACATCTTCTTCAACCGGGGCCTTTTAAAAAGGGGGGGTTTTGGTGAAGGTCAATTTAAGTTCTTTCCTGCAATGGAAATTTAACATTTTTGTATGTCATCAACTGGGTTGGAGAACTGCCCACCTCTATATAACCTTCCTGCATGCCTTATACTACTTCTTCAAGAGAGGAGAAAAACGGCTCATTGAACAGGCCGTTGAATCCGTTTTTGGCCACCAAAAATCCGATGCTGAAATAAAATCCCTCAAACGGAGAGTTTTTCGAGGGATACGATCCCACTACTATGAAAAGCTTTTCAATGCGTTTTCCTCTGCGGAGACATTGAAGCACTTCTTGGTAAAACAAATGGATAGCCAGGGGATGAGAGCGATAGAAAAGGGATTGTCAAAAAATAGGGGGGTATTACTAATAACAGGACATTTTGGGGCTGTTGAGTTTATTCCAGGGTACTTGGCGGCCAGAAACTACCCAGTAACGATTCTCGCCAGATTCTCCTCAAATCGTTTACGTGATATCTCCATGGAGAAGGCGGAGAAATTCGGCGCCAAAATCATTGACGTGGACTATACACCCAATGTTTTGAAAGCTGTTCTGGACAGCCTTAGGGAAAATCGAATTGTAATTACCCAATGTGACGAAATGGACGAGTGGAAGCCATCAACCCATCAAATCCATTCCTTCTTGGGGAAGCCAGTAAATTTGGATAGGACGATAAATATCCTTATGAAAAGGGCGCAGGCGCCTATTGTTTTCGGTGTTATGCACAGAGAGTCCGAGTGTCAATATAGGCTTGTTTTGACGCCTTGGGAAGAGATGGAAAAACGAATCCTATCCCGAACCCGAATACCAGTCGGATTGGCAGCGTTGAAGCTGCTGGAGTTCTATATCTACAAATATCCTGAAGAATGGTATCAGTGGAAGAAATACGCGACTTTGAGTACGTCTGCGCTTCATGGCTCCATGAGTGATGAATTGACATCCCTCCAAACCTTAAAACCCTCTTTGGGTAAAGCTTCATAGCAACACATACTCATATTATAGAATATTGTGTTGAGATCCGAATCGTTGCAGGAAATCAAATTCTGCCCGTCATCGATTGCTGAGAGATACAAAATTGGTTTTTGAAAGCCAAGGAAATTTACCGAAATTCGGGGCTTGTCTTGATACTATTGATCGCACCGATGTCAAAAAACTTAGGGATGGATGTCCCCGTCTACCCATTACCCCTCATGGAAATAATGAGCTCTGTTAAGCCCACCTTGCCTCCACGGTGGTTGGGTTTTGTTTATAGCTTTAGATTGCGGATTACCACTTAACCGAGGACAAAAAAAATATCGGGGAAGCTCAGAGACGTGGTCTCCTGTCGTCCGGACTCATTGAGATATCCTTGAGCATATGATATTCTTAGTAATGAGTCGCATTCAGGACTTTTGCGCGAATTAAACCCTAATTGGGGGAATTCGCACCATAGCACAATAAGGGACATCTATGGAAATATTGGACCCTGTCTAGGCCCTAGAGTTTTCCCATGGAAAAAGAGACGAGTTGCATTAATACAAAGGCTATTTTTGAGTATGTAAAGGCGCATAACCAGGGAGACTGTTCCGGACTTTTGGGAGATCTTGATCCTGAGATTGAAGCGCTGGAAGATCCCGAAGTTTTTTTCATGGATCCCAATAACTGGATTTCATGCGCTTTGATCTCAAAATTATATGAGAGGGCCAAATCCATTCTTCGTGATGAAATGGCACCTTACAAAATGGCTCAAACAGCAATTGAAAATGCATCATTAGGGTATATACAAAAAATATTTGTAAAGGCATTCTGGTCTCACAAGATAGCTCTCAAAAATGCACAGAAAATCAATGATAAGTTCAACAGGAGCAAGGATGTTGAAATCGTAGAAGTCAAGAGAAACAACGGTATTGTTAGATTGCACTGGGTTCCCGAAATGAAAGTAAGCAAGGACATCTGTCTATTCAATCAAGGTACTTATACTTTCCTGCCGCTCATCTGGGGAGGGGAGCCTCTCAGTCTCAATGAGGAGTGCTGTTACTTCGAGGGCGCTCCATACTGTGAATACCATTTAAAATGGCCTTTCAAAAACAGGTTCCATGAAATTGCTTCACGATTTTTTACTTCAAAATCGGTTCTCATGGAAACAGTAGAGGAAATGGAAAAGGATAAGGAGGTCATCGAACAGAAATACGAAGAAGTCAACCAGCTCAATGTGGAGTTAAATCAAAAAATTAAGCAACTCCTGGCTATACAAGAGACAGGTAAGGCGATCCTCTCCGTATTGGATTTAGAGCAATTGTTGGATGTGATCATGAGTATCTTGTCTAGTGTATGTAAAATCCACCGGGCCCTCATCATGCTTGTGAACGAAGAGGAAGGTTGTCTTGAATACATACACGGTTTGGGTTTTGCCGGTGAGGTGCCCGAGGAAATCAAGAACTACAGGGTTTCACTGGATCGTCTAAGCAATATTCTTGTGAGGGTGACCAATACGGGTCGACCAGAGTATATCCCTGACGTACAAAATTCCAAATTAAGAAGAGACAACATCATCCTGAGTTATGGCAAGCCCACCTCGGCATACGTGGTACCCCTCATAACCCGATCCAAGGTTATTGGGGTCATTGCTACAGATGCTGTTGAAAGTGTGGGAGTTCCGGAGGAGACCCGTGAAACTCTGCAGGTTTTTGCTCCCCAGATTGCCATTGCCATAGAAAACGCGAGACTTTACAGCAGGTTGCAAGAACAGATGTTTGAGCTAAAAAGATCTCATGCCCTGTTGAGTAGAGCAGAGAAATTCTCTTTTCTGGGCAACCTGGCCGCACGACTGGCCCACGAGATCAAGAATCCCATGACAGCTATTGGGACATTCATCCAATTACTACCCGCGAAATATGAAGATGAAGAATTCAGGAGGGACTTCCATAAGATCGCCATGGAAGAGACAGAGAGGGTGAATAACCTGATCACAGAGCTTCTGGATCTGGTCAAGCCAAGAGAGTCCCAATTCAAGTTCGATGATCTGAACGGCCTGATTGATAAAATGATCCTACTTGTTTCTCCACAAACCAATGCCAAGAAGATTGACGTCATACGTCAGTTTGATTCGGAGATCGGTCAAGTATGGATAGACCCTGAAAAAATGAAACAGGTTTTCCTCAATCTCCTTTCAAATGCAGTGGAGTTTACACCAGAAGGAGGAAAGATCGAGATCTCAACGGAATACCACACTGAAAAGGGGAAGCCAGAGAGCATTCGCATTACAATCAAAGACAGCGGCGTTGGAATTTCCCCATTTAATATGGACAGAATATTTGACCCTTATTTTACGACCAAGCACAGGAGTAACATGCATGACGGGACGGGTCTCGGTCTCTTTATAGCGGATCAGAACATGCAGGACCATGGAGGTGTCATCGAGGTAAAAAGCAAGGTCAATGAAGGGACGACCTTTATTTTAACCCTGCCCGCTGAGCCTTCCCAGGGTCTACGGAGCCAGATGGAAATAAAAGAACGTGAGAATAGATCAGATTAACATATACAAAGTCGTACTTCCTTTTTCTATCGATTTCCGTCACGCTCGAAAGAAAAGGCCATCGGTCAAAAATGTAATCGTGGAGATCATCGCAGATCAAGGGAGTATAAAAGGATATGGAGAAGGTGCTCCCCGCCCGTATGTTACCGCAGAGTCCCAAGAAAGCGCATCAAAAAGCGTGGGCAATTTCGTACGGAAGGATTCTTTCCCTTGGGAGCTGGATGAGATATCGCAGATATGGGACTTTGTGGATAGTCTTCCCCATTCAAAGGATTCTAATTCCGCCATCTGCGCCATCGAAATGTCTCTTCTGGACACCTTGGGAAAGCTCCAGAACAGATCTACGGTAGATTATTTCCCCAAAGATTTCTACGTCAACAAAGTCCATTATGGTGCCTCTATACCTCTCGCGGATACAGAGCGAATCGTGGAAATATGCCGATTGATTGGGAAGATAGGAATCAGTCAATTACGCCTAAAGATGGGTCAAGATTTTCATCACAACAGTGGTGTATTTGAGGCGGTTAAACTCGTGTTTGGAAACAACCTTGGGTTAAGGATTGACAGCAATGCTGCTTGGGATATTGCTCTTGCTTGCGAGCATATACCTCTTATCGAGGCCCACAAGGTTAGGGTTGTAGAACAGCCCATGCGGCCGGAAGACCCAAACATTGCCGAATTTGCCGAAGCGCTCCAGAATAACGGGGCCATTCTGATGGCCGACGAGTCAGCTTGCTCTCTAAATGAGGTTAAGAAAGTGATTGAAGAGGGCCATTACAAAATGGTTAATGTCAGATTATCCAAGTGTGGTGGATTTCGGAATTCATTAAAGATTATAGAATACTTGCGATATCGTGGCATTCCCTTTCAAATCGGCTGCCAGTTAGGGGAATCGGGAATTCTTTCTGCCGCGGGTAGGGCATTAAGCCTTCTTTGTGGAGATGCCAACTATTACGATGGTTCATATGATGCGTTTTTACTAAAGGAGAACATCACCCTTGACCACGTATCTTTTGATCAAGGGGGTGAGGCAGGCCCTCTGGCAGGTCCTGGTTTGGGTGCAGAGGTGAGCGCTGAGAGTCTGGAGCGTTTAAGCACCGATTGCATAACTTTAAGTCGTTGAGAAAACTACAGCCCAAGGTGGAAATTATGAACTCAGCCATAGGTTATTCTGCTTGGAAAGCAGAGCATGAATCCATTCTGCAGAGCTTTCCCCGTAGGAACGTGCTTTTGTTATACTCAGGGGGCAAAGATTCCTCTGTTGCAATGGACTTTGTTTCTAAGGCAGCCACGGAATTCGGATTTGGTTTTGAAGCACACGCCGGAGCTTATCCAAATCATAGATACACAGATGAGGAAATTGAGAGGCTTGCATCCTATTGGCGGAAAAGGGGTGTCGAGATTACATGGCATGATATGGGGGAGACTGACGACTATATCAAGTATGCGGTAAATCCATGTATTTCATGCCAAAAATTGAGAAAGCAGATGCTCAAAACCTCTTTAATGAGCACTATAAAGGACTGGGAGAGCCTTGTCCTCATCACTTGTTATAGCCTTTGGGATGTTGTGAGCTATTCTTTGGAGCGCGTGCTCAGTGGCAGATTTTCTAATTTTGATAAGGGAGATAATGATGAAAAAAATAGAAGGTTCAAAGAGACAGCCCAGCGTTTTTACCCTCTGCTCAACATGAATGAGGGGTATACGATTTTCAGGCCGCTTATAAAGTATAATAACGCTGATATTTTGAACCTTATAGCAAAAGAGCAGATTCCTATACTGTCAATACCATGTGAGTTTAGTGACTTCAGGCCGAAGAGAATACTAGAAAAATATTATGCAAAAATGGGGATGAGCTTTGAATATGAGAAGGTCTTTGATTTCGCGAGAAGCTCACTCAGTCTCCCCAATTTGTCTGTATATACGTCAATGAGAAAGGAAGAATATCTACTTGAGGTCTTTTGAAGGTTGAGTTGTCATAACCGAGATTCTCTCTGGTAATTATATTATACGCACCCCCATGCTTTATGAATCTTACCGCTTGATCCGACTTCTCTGCCCCTATATACTCTTCTGGGCTGCATGAATTGTTCAAATCCGAAAAATGTTCCATATTCTCGGTGACGTGGACGTCCCTCCACGATCTATAGCGATCCCCATACCCATTATGTGAATGTCTGCGGCAGAATGCCGGAAGAGAAGGTAAGGATGTTGCAGCTCAATTGAGGAAGATGAAAGGGAATTTGGACCCGTTTGTGTGGGTCCCCAGTAAATGGTAAAGGAGCAAATCCAGGTGTTCAGATATTATTGTGATCCCATTTTCCTTGACGATGAAAATGGCTTTTATTTATAAATAACATTTCATCCATAATCACTTCTCAAAACGACCACCGGACCTAAAGCATTGTAAGTAGGGGAGGGCGCTTATGGCTTCAATAGCTAAAAAAATGAGCCTTGTATCCGTTTTTATCTTCCTCCTTCTATGGATTCAAATCCTTATGCCTGCTTGCGGGCTCTGTGCTGAGAAGGCATTTATCAACTCCATAGGGATGGAGTTTGTGCTCATTCCTGCGGGCGCTTTTATGATGGGTAGTCCGCCGGATGAACCCAGTCGCAACAAAGACGAGGTACAGCACCAGGTGAGCATTACCAAGCCCTTCTATATGCAGGCCACCGAAGTAACCCTGAAACAGTGGCGGGCGCTCATGGGAAAAAGGTTTTTTGGCCTTTTCAAAAGGAGGGGGAAGGGAAACAAACCGATAGTCAAGGTCTCATGGTTTGATTGTGTTGATTTTATCAAAAAATTGAATGCCCTCAACGAGGGTATCTATCGTCTTCCCACAGAGGCTGAATGGGAATATGCTTCCCGAGCAGGCAGCCAAGAAGCCTATAGCTGGGGGAATGATATTGACTGTGAAAAGGCCATGTACAGTAACAATACCGTGAAATCAGAAGAGTGTGTGGATTATGTGAAGTCCAGGGGATTGGCAACTGACAGCCCAGCCCCTGTGAAGAGCTATCCACCCAACGCCTGGGGCCTATACGACATGCACGGGAATGTCTGGGAGTGGGTCCAGGACTGGTATGGAGGCTATCCCCCAACGGCAGTCGTTGATCCCCAGGGCGTTGAGACTGGAACAGAGAGAGTTCGTCGGGGAGGAAGCTGGTTCAAATATGGAAGGGCCTGCCGTTCCGCTAATCGAAACTTTGCCCACCCTGCCACCAAACACAACACCCTCGGTTTTAGAGTCGTCAAGGAAGTTCAATAGTTCTATGTCACTCAAACTCAAGAAATTAGAGACCTTCCATGGTCGAAAGGGACCGCTTCTGCTTATCATTATGGACGGCATCGGTATCGGCCGGCAGGATGAAAGCAATGCGGTTTTTTTGGCCAAAACGCCCACCTTGGATGGGCTATTCAGCTCGAAGCTCTATACAAAACTCCAGGCCCACGGAACCGCTGTGGGGCTTCCAAGCGATGCGGATATGGGCAACAGCGAAGTAGGGCACAATGCCCTGGGAGCAGGGAGGGTATTTGAGCAGGGCGCCCGTCTGGTCAACAGGGCCCTTCAGACAGGCGAGATTTTTGAAACAGACCTCTGGCGCCACATCGTTGAGCGAGCCAGAAAGGGCGGGACCGTCCATTTCATAGGCCTCCTTTCTGATGGGAATGTGCATTCCCATATAGACCAACTATACAAGCTCATTGATAGATGCGCCGAATTGGGTCTCAAAAGGGTCCGTGTGCATGCCCTGCTCGACGGCCGAGATGTGGGTGAGCGATCCGCCCTGGATTATGTCATTCCCACCGAGAAGAAATTGGAAGAGATTTCCAATGAAAAGGGACTGGATTACTGTATTGCCTCCGGCGGTGGCCGCATGAAGGTAACCATGGATCGATACGAGGCAGACTGGAACGTGGTGAAAAAGGGGTGGGATGCGCACGTGCTCGGAAAAGGGCGTTCTTTCAGAACGGCCGCTGATGCGGTTAGAACCTACTATAAAGAAGATCCGGATATCACAGACCAATATATGGATTCCTTTGTTATTTCAATGGATTCCGAAAGACCTGTGGGCCCGATAGTGGATGGAGACGCGGTCATATTTTTCAACTATAGAGGGGATCGTGCCATAGAAATCTCTCGCGCTTTCACAGAGAAGGACTTCCATGGTTTTGATAGAGTGTCCTTACCGGATATTATTTATGCGGGCATGATGGAATATGATGGGGATACCCATATCCCCCCCAACTTCTTGGTCTGGCCCCCTGCTATCGACCGTACAATCAGCGAATATCTCTGTGCTGAAGAAGTAAGGATGTTCGCCATTTCTGAAACCCAGAAGTATGGTCATGTGACCTATTTTTGGAACGGAAACCGCTCGGGGTATATCGATGAAAAGGTAGAGACCTACACGGAGATTCCATCCGACAGGATTGAGTTTGATAAAGCCCCGAAAATGAAGGCAGTGGAAATAAAGGACACAGCCATAGAGATGTTGAAAGGGGGCGAGTATCGCTTTGGCCGAATAAATTTCGCCAATGGAGACATGGTTGGCCATACGGGAATCGTTCAAGCCGCTATCACTGCCGTAGAGACGGTTGATCAATGTGTGGGGGAGCTATTGGAGACCATCCGGGGTCTGGAAGGCATTGCAGTGGTCACGGCAGATCATGGAAATGTTGACCAGATGTTCACCATTGACCGAGAGGGCAGAAAGAAAACAAAGACGGCTCACACCCTGAATCCTGTCCCTTTTGCCATATACGACCCGGGCTACAATGGAGAGTATGAAATGGGCCATTTGGAAAGACCGGGTCTCTCCAACGTGGCTTCCACCCTGTTGAATCTACTGGGCTATGAGAAGGTGGCAGACTACGATCCTTCACTGATCAATATGAAAAGTGAGTAGGGGGGATTTTAGTTAGAAGTTGGGGCGCTTTTTCAGCCTGTAATCGGTTTAACCTTTTTCCACTCGGTGTCCATCTGATTCTTCAGTCTTATTACGCCGTCCCTTTTCGGATAGTAATAAAAGGAGAACTTGAATTTTTGATCGTGGATATTCTCATAATGAATGACGTAGAGGATGTGATTCCTTTCAGGGATTTTTTCCACTTTTAGGATAAAATTCACATTGATGAAATTCTGGAATTTGCCGCTTGTGAAGACAATGAATTCTTTGCTTAGCTCAAGGGTGTCATCTTTGAATCTTGGTGCAGAACTCATCCATACACCTGCCAATTCGGGAGGAAGGGTTTCATCCCCCTTTGGCTGACATCCCCATAGAAAGATGGGAATGGCTAACACCAAGAAAATCGCTCTCAGTTTTGTACTTCTAAATCCAGGCATTGCTCACCTCTCGTCATTCTCCTGCCTCATGACCTCCAATAAGGCCTGCACCACATTTGGATCAAACTGTTTGCCCGACTCCTTTTTAATAATCTCCATAACGCGCTCCTGATCCATTCCTGATCGATATGGTCTATCTGAGACAAGCGCATCATAGACATCAGCTACAGCCAATATGCGGGCGCCCAAGCTTATCGTTTCTGCTGTGAGACC
>JASFEQ010000124.1:0-10596 GCA_050124735.1 Desulfobacteraceae bacterium
CTTGTCATCTAAGATCAACTTCTCCACCAGTCTCACACAGGTTCCCCTGTCGCTCTTATCATCGTATCTTAGTATCTCTACGGGTAATTTTTTGCCATACTCTTTGACATATATTCCCCCTTTCGCATTGACCTCCTTGGCCCACATGTCGTAAGGGGCTATCTGTGTCGTTTGTGCACCTGTCGCATATGGACCTGAAAGAGCGATGGCGTTCCCAATAATGATTTTGTCCTTGGAATGGGCAGTCAATGGAAAGGTTATCAATAGAACCGCTAACAACATGCAAATGGCCAGTTTGGAATTCTTCGCAGTTTCGTCCATTTTTCCCTCCTCTCACAATTTTGTCGGCTCATGGACTCTTCAAACGGGCCGTTGAAAATCGAGAGTCCATAATGGGTGATAGCCGAACTCGTTCATTCATTGTCCATTGCCTCTGTCTTAAATCTCCTCAAATTCATCTCTACTAAAAAACCATGCCTTGAATCCAAGAAGATTCCGCACAAAAGGCCTCCTTAATCATGACTAAAGCGCTTTTCTGACTAATAGGTGATCTCACCCCCTTTCCTGTTCCGAACCTCCCCTTCCTCCGCCATCCAGGACGTGAGCCATGCTAAACCGGGCATGACGGAGGAAACCGGTTCCTAAATGATAGCCTTCACCATCCCGCCATCCACATTGATGGACTGGCCGGTAATGAATTTCGCCCTATCTGAGGCCAAGAAAGCCACCATGTTTGCGATGTCCTCGGGGTCGCCATGGTGCCCTAATGGAATGTTTTGCTCGGCAAACCACTTCATAACCTCCGGTCCCGTCATCCCCATCACCTCACCCAGTTGTTCGGCCAATGCGCCGGGACCTTCCCACAGGGGCCCTCGTATGGGTCCAGGAGAAACGGCATTCACCAGGATGTTGTCCTTGGCCAAGTAGTTGCTCAAGTCCTTTGTAAGCATATTCAATGCGGCCTTGATGGAGTCATAATCCACCAGACTGCCCGGCTGCTTTCCGAAGATGGAGGATATATTAATAATCCGTCCCCACCCCTGCTCCCGCATATGAGGTATGACCTCTCTACTCAACTGGAAGGGCCCGAAGAACATGAGATCCATGTGGTGCCGGAACAGTTCTTCGGGGAGCTCCATGGGGTCGTTCAACGGGCCTGTGCCGGCGTTGTTCACAAGGATGTCAATACGGCCCAACTTCTCGACGGCCTGGGAGACAAAATTCTTGTTGTCCTCTAGCTTTGACACATCGGACCGGATGGCAAGGACTTCCACCCCCTTAGCCCTCATCTCCTCGGCTGATGAATTTAGGGCTTCTTCGCGTCGAGCGCATATGGCCAAGTTACAACCTTCTTCAGCCAGGGTCAAGGCAATGGCCTTACCAATCCCCTGGCTGGCCCCCGTGATGAGGGCAACCTTTCCTTTTAATCCGAGATCCATTTTAACCCTCCTCTCCATTTTTCGACACCAGGATCTTAGTGTCTAGTTCTATGCTCACATTGATTTTCCAAATGCCCATATCCTTAGGCCACTCTCTTGAAGACACCACATCGACCCGCCTCCTGCAAGCAACGCCGAACATCCACCACAGGAGGCCCTTGGTTCGTCAGTCGAACGCTCACTGTCTGATCCGGGTAGACTTCAATCTGCCGCTCTCCGTCCACAGCGATGGTACAGGCGGCCCGCTCCAATACAACCTCATCACCCAGAGAGATCATCCGGTACTCTTGGGTATCCACTGTACTGATAAGGCCAGGGCCCACAGGGGCCTGCACCCTGGTGTTGCCCTTGCCCAGCCGCAGGTACATCCCCTGTGCATCTTGGGGTCCCAAAGGATGCAATAAACCACCAATGGATGACATCCCAATACAGTCCGGCTCGGCCCTGGTCAGGACGATCTCCCGGACGCGGTGTGGATCCCAAAGAGCCCGACTTCCCACAAACAGGTCGCTGCACGCCACCACGTCAATCAATGCAATCTCCGCCATCTGACCATCAACGTACACCTCCAGCCGCTTGGAGGCATAGGTGGACTTTTCCGGGTCTACCCGTTCCTCGGCTACCAGCCCCGCCGCCATACCGGCCACGGTACCCTCGATCATGCTCGGAAAGACGTTGTTGGTGCCCGTAGAAATGGCGACGATGGGGACGCGGCTGCAGCCCTTGGCTACAGCGCGATTTGTTCCATCTCCGCCAAGCGTGATGATGCAGCCCACCTCGCCCTGGCAAAATCGTCTAGCCGCCTCGGTCGTGTCTCGCTCGTCGGTCCACATCTCCATGTCTAGCTGGACCACTTTCAGGGAAAGCTTTAGCCCTTTCAACGCCTTGTCCACAAGTCCACCGTAGTCGGGCATGTAAATCACCTGTTGGACCCCCAAGGCATCCAGAGCAAGAAGCACCCGTCGCAGGATGTGGGCTTTCTCCAGATTGTCAAACACTGAGGCATGGGCCACAAGGCGGCGTATGTCCCTGCCTGATGCGGGATTGGCGATGATCCCAATTGTTGACATAACCTGTTCTCCAAAACAGGGGACACCTCTAATCTGAGGCGTACATCTACCCTTTGGTGCAGCTGAATCTCCACGCGGGGGGGAGAATAAGCGCTATAAAGTCAGAGCATATGACTAGACATTTACTTTCTAAGTGACTTAACCGTTGTAACGATGGTATCCACACCGGGTATGTAAACATCCTCCAGAGTTGGACTGAAGGGTACCGGAGTGTGTGGCGCCGTGATCATCTTGCATGGTGCATCCAGGTAGTCGAAGGCCTGGTCAGCGACCAGGGCGACCACATCCGTAGCCAGACTGCACCTGGGGTTGTCCTCATCCACCACAACGAGGCCATGGGTCTTCTTGACCGACGCCAAGACGGCATCCTCGTCCATGGGAGAAATAGAACGTAAATCCACCACTTCCACATCTATCCCGTCAGCAGCAAGCTTCTCGGCTGCCTCCAGGGAAAAATGAACCATACGGCCGAGAGTGACGATGGTGACGTCCTTGCCCTCCCTCTTGATGTCAGCCACCCCTAGTGGGATCGTATAGTTGTCTTCAGGCACTTCTCCTTCCGTATCGTACAATACCTTGTGTTCGAAGAAAATGACCGGATCGTTGTCCCGGATAGCGGACGAGAGTAGCCCTTTGGCATCATAAGGCGTTGATGCGACCACCGTCTTAAGACCTGGTATGTGGGCAAAGATCGAGTAGAGACATTCAGAGTGCTGTGCGGCTGCCCGAAAACCAGCGCCAATCATGGAGCGAATGACCATTGGAACCTGTGCCTTGCCGCCGAACATGTAGCGCAGTTTAGCCCCCTGGTTGAAGATCTGATCAAAGCAGACACCAAAAAAGTCTACGAACATCAGCTCTGCTATGGGCCGCAGACCTGTGGAAGCCGCTCCCACAGCCGCGCCGATGAAGGCTGACTCGCTAATAGGCGTATCAAGGACACGATTTCGGCCAAACTCGGGGGCCAATCCCGTGCTGACACCCAGAACACCGCCCCAGGCCTCTTGGTTTTCCCCCTCCATATGCGGCAAGCTCGCACCGCCCGCCACATCTTCCCCAAAGAGGATCACGGTGGGGTCACGGCGCATTTCTAGTCGCATGGCCTCGTTGATCGCTTCTCGAAAAGTTATCGTACGTGTAGCCATCGTTCTTCCTCCTTTCTCCTCCTATGGGTATTTGACATAAACGTCGGTAAAGACCTCCTCGGGGGCAGGCCAGGCGCTCGCCTGTGCAGATTCTACCGCGTCTTCGATGATCCCTGCTACCTTGGTGTCAATCTCTGTGAACGCTGTCTCGGTCAGCAGTCCTCGCTCGAGAGTCCTCTTCTTGAAGTTTTCGATCGGGTCCCGGGCCCGGTTGCGCTCCTTGTCTTCCTCGGTAAAGTAGAGCATGGCGTCACCCTCAAAGTGGCCATAATAGCGGAACCCTCGACATTCCACGAGGGAGGGGCCTTCCCCCCTTCGTGCCCGGCCTATGGCCTCTTCAGCCGCCTCGTAGACGGCAAAAAAGTCGGTGCCATCCACCGTGACGCCGGGCATGTCATAGGCCACACCCCGGTCGGAGATATTCTTTGCAGAGCAATGGTAGACACATGGTGTGGTCTCGGCGAATCCGTTGTTCTCGCAGACAAAGACAACGGGCAGGGCCCAGCAGCAGGCCAGGTTCATGGCTTCATGCATGGTCCCCTGCTCAGCAGCGCCATCACCGAAAAAGCAGACCGTAACCTGATCGGTATCCAGGGTTTTGGCCATCAAGCCCGACCCGCAGGCCAGCGGGCCGCCCGCGCCCACAATGCCATTGGCGCCCAGCATTCCCTTGTCCACGTCAGCAATGTGCATGGAGCCACCCTTGCCCTTGCAAGCACCCGTGGCCTTGCCATATACCTCGGCCATCATGGCGCTTATATCAACGCCTTTGGCGATGCAGTGGCCGTGACCTCGGTGTGTCGAGGTGATGTAATCCCGGTCCGTCAGGTGGGCGCACACGCCTGCGGCAATGGCCTCTTCACCGGCGTAGAGGTGGACAAAGCCCGGCAATTCACCTTCGGCAAAAAGCTTGGCCACCTTGTCCTCAAACATCCGGATCTTGACCATGGTCTCATACACGTCACTCATCTTTTCACTGGTGAGACTCATTTTCCTAAACCTCCTTTGATAAGGTTAAGAGAATAGATGGGTTTCTCTGGGCAATTCAGCTTAAACTGGGGTTTGGCCCTAGGTCCAAGTGTGGAGTGAATGAAAAATAAATAAAGAACGTGATTCATGATCTGCCTAAACAGCCAGAGATATATCTTGTTCAGTTTCAAACGTCTCATGGGCTCGATAAGAGCTTCGGACAAGGGGGCCTGCGGCCACAGCCTTGAATCCCATAGAACGGGCTTTTTCTGCCCAGCCTTGGAACTCTCTAGGCGGCACAAATCGAGCCACTGGAAGATGATCTTTGGATGGTCTCAGATATTGGCCGATCGTCAGGTATTGACACCCTTTCCGCTTCAGCTCAATGAGTGTCTCTACCACCTCTTCTCTTGTCTCCCCCAGACCCAACATAAGACCAGATTTCACACGCAATCCCTCCCTGGCCGCACACTCTAAGATGCCCAAGGAACGTTGGTAACGGGCTTCGGGTCTCACTCGGGGATACATGGAGGCCACGGTCTCTATATTGTGATTGAGCATATCAGGACGGGCCTCGCACACTTTTCGTAACGCCGCCAGGGAGCCCTTAAAGTCGGGGACCAGCACTTCGACCCTTGCATGGGGAGAATGCTTACGGATCTGTGCAATGGTACGTGTGAATTGTTCGGCACCACCATCCGGAAGATCATCACGGGTCACGGAGGTAACAACCACATATCTGAGACCCAACTCTTGAGCCATACGGGCCACACGCTCCGGTTCCCCGGGGTCCACTTTCTCGGGTCTGCCCTTGTCCACCGCACAAAAACGGCACCGTCTGGTGCACCGTGTTCCCAGTATCATAAAGGTGGCTGTTCCTCTGGCAAAACATTCTCCCAGATTGGGGCAGTGTGCACTTTCACATACTGTGGACAATTCCAACCGGCGAAGCCTCTCTTCCATTTGGTCGATGGCAAAGTTGTCAGGCGCTGTGCGCACCAGCCACCTAGGGTGTTTTGAACCTTTCTTATCTTCACTTCTCTTTTCAGCATATCCAAATAACCTGCAGAAGGCCTCTGTGAAAGTCTTCTTCACCTCGCTCATATCAACCCAATACCCCAACTCCCGCTGCATGGAAGTGATTTTTTCGTTGGGGTGTCCGCATGGGACAATCCAGTTGAACCCCCGGGGGTCTATGTTCACATTCAAGGCCACCCCGTGGTACGTGACCCACCTGCGTACAGCGAGTCCCACGCTGGCCACCTTGGCGGAATGAAGCCATAGGCCGGGTTGCCCGTTCTTAAACTCCGGATTCAGGCCATAGGTACGAAGAACGCTCGCCAGGCTATCCTGCAGGGTCCTGAGGGTGAGGTGCAAGTTTTTCTCTTTGAGCTTCAAAATGGGATATGCCACCATTTGGCCTGGACCATGGAACGTGGCCATACCTCCGCGCTCCACGTGGTACAGGGCAACGCCTTGCTGACTGAGTGCTTCTTTCGAAACATGCAGATCCTCTAAGCTTCCACTTCGACCAATGGTCACCACCGGGGAATGTTCCACCAGCACAAGACAGTCGGGAGAGAACCCAGCAATTCGTTCTTCAACCAATGCTTTCTGCCGAAGAAGGGCCTCCCCATACTCCAACAGGCCCCAGTCTAGGACTTCCAAATGGTTTAAAGCATAACCCTGGTTCTCATTATCCATTGACTTATTGCCTCGGTAGATACAGGGCCCAGTTTGCAGCATCGCGGGCCGCTTCCACCACGTTTTCTGAAAAGGTGGGGTGAGCCCGGATACTCTTGGCTAGCTCACCCGCCGTGGCCTCGAGCTGCATGGCCAGGACCGCTTCGCCCACCAGTTCCGTGGCATGGGGCCCCACAATGTGAACGCCCAAAATCTCACCATACCGAGCGTCTGAGATGATTTTCACTGCGCCATCCATCTCGTTCCTACTCATGGCCAACCCATTAATAGAATAAGGGAAATCGCCCACCTGAACGTCCAGGCCCTGTTGTTGGGCCTCTTCTTCTGAAAGACCTACCGCGCCCACCTCTGGTATGGTCCATATCCCCCTTGGAATCAAATGAAAAGGAAAATTGCGCCTGATCCCCATGGCATTTTCAGCAGCCGTGATCGCCATCGATGAAGAGGCATGACTGAGCATCCATCCTCCCGTGGCATCCCCAATCGCGTAAATTCCGTCAACCGAGGTTTCCAACTGCTCGTTCACCTGGATGCCATCATCTTCCTTGAACCCAATGCCCAACTGTTCCAACCCGAGATTGGCCGTATTCGGCTTACGAGATGAAATCAGGACCTTTTCCACGTCCACTGTCCGCTCTTCGGAGCCTGACAATAGGCACGCATAACCCCTTTCCGACTTCTGGACCGATTCAAGGGTGAACCGGGAAAGCACCTCTACCCCCTGTTCCCTCAGCCCTTGTGCAAGCCGCTGGCTCGTTTCCCCGTCTTCTCTGGGGAGAAGCCTGCGTGACTCTGAAACTAAGACCACTTTACAGCCAAAAATGTTCAGCAGAGTGGCTATCTCCACTTCAATGGGTCCCAGGGCCCCCCATATGAGAACAGAAAGGGGGAGTTCTATCAATTCAAGCACTTGGTCCGTGGTCAAAGCGGCTTCTTCCAGACCAGGCACATCTGGGACGCTGAGAGAGCTGCCGGTGGCGAGGATGATCTTTTTTGCCTCCAAAATGCTCCCGTTTACGTTGACCTCTTTAGGGCTTTTCAAGACACCCCAACCTCTGATGACCTCCACGTTATTATTTGCCAGGAGGCCTTCCATTCCCATACGGATATCACCCGACACGCCATTCTTCCTATGCACGATCGTCTGAAAGTCCAGTTCTTGTACGGAGGTCTTAATCCCGAACTCATCTGCTCTGCGGATCCCATGGACCAGATGGGCAGCATGTAACCATATCTTTGTCGGAATGCACCCCCTGTTTACGCAGGTGCCACCCACTTCCGCAGACTCCACCAGGGCCACCTTCCCATCCAATTGAGAGGCCCTTATGGCGGCCGCATACCCACCTGGGCCACCACCAATAACGATCACGTCATACATAGGGTCACCTCGTCACGTAACGGGCGTATTGTCCAAGCATCATGTCATGACCAGAGTGGGTTGTTCAAGACACCGGGCCAAATCTTGTAAGAACTCGGCGGCAGGGGCGCCGTCTACCACCCGGTGATCAAAGGTCAGACTCACAAACATCATGGGGCGAATAGCAATTTTACCCTTATAAACAGCCGGCTTTTCCTTGACCCGACCCACGCCCAAGATCCCTGTTTCAGGCGGTCTCAATATGGGCGTAAAGCCGTCCACCTCAAACATACTTAGATTGGTCAAGGTAAACGTCCCACCTGTTACCTCATCAACAGTGAGTGTTCCTTCGCGTGCCTTCTTGGCCAGTTCCCTGCCTTCCTTGGCGATCTGCAGGAGTTCCTTCTTGTGTACCTCATGTAGGACGGGTACAATCAGACCCTCGGGCAGGGCCACGGCGATACCCATGTTTACCACATCGTGGATCAGAATTTCTTCTCCCACCAACGTGGAGTTCATGGCGGGAAAACGCTTCAACACACGGGACGTGATGAGGATAATGATATCGTTATAGGAGACCTTCACTGTCTCATCGTTCTTGTGTTCTTCCCTTATCGACCCCAGGAATCCTGCCATTTCTGTCAGATCCACTTCTGAGAAGAGGGTGAGTTGAGCTGTATTTTGAAGGCTTGCATGCATATTCTCTGCAATAGCCTTCCGCATACCCGTAAAAGGAATGGATTGCCCAGGCTGAGCCTCAGCCATGCCTCTCACCTCCATGGCTCGTTCCACATCCTCCTTTGTAATCTTGCCACCTTCCCCGGTCCCGCTAATGGAGGAAACATCCAGGCCGGCCTGTCTCGCCATCTCATTTGCAAGGGGCGTGATCTTTGCTGGAGGCGGCCCTTCTTCATGGTACTTAGACACATCCGACTCTGTAATCCGCCCCCCAGGACCTGTGCCGGGTACAAGTGACAGATCCATCTCCAATTCTTTTGCCAGGCGACGTGCCGCCGGGGTTGCCAGCACAAACCTCTTCTCAACAGGTCTTTTAGGTGGGCCCGCCGCTGGGCCGCTTGCTGAAGGAGCAGTCTCCACCACCTCACCCATCCGCAGACCTTCAATGCGTTCTGGCTGCTCCCCCGGTTCTGCGATAACAGCGACTATGCTTCCCACAGGTACCGTTGTTCCTGCGGGGACCACGATCTGAAAGAGAATCCCGCTAGCAGCGGCTTCCACTTTGTTCGTGATCTTTTCCGTTTCAACTTCAAATATTTCCTCCCCCTGTTGCACGGAATCGCCCTCTTCTTTAAACCACTTTGTGATCTTTCCCTGTTTCATCGTGAGGCCCCATTTGGGCATCGTCACGTTAACAGCCAATCTTCTGATCCTCCTCTAATACCCTCATGTTTTCAGCACGCCATTCTCAATTTTCCAGGGTATGGAAAAGACAAGGTGGTTGAACACTTCTGGCAGCAAGCCAAAGGTTCAAAGGCCTCGATCAACTCACCGTGAGCTCGCCGCACATGTCCACAAGTGAATGGTTATCAAAATCTATCAGGGTTAGTCGTTTCTGGGTAGAATATTTGGAAACATGACAACCTCACATCTGCCGAGATGGGCAGTGCCAGGTATTTTGATTTTGCTATTCTAATAGGCTAAATTTGAAGCGCTTAACGGAACGCCATGGCGTTCCTAGGCATTATTACATCCCCTCATAAATGGTCTGAAGTTTCCTATTTGTCAACAAAAAAGGGGTCTTGCCAGACATTTTCCATCAACAGCGCCACAAGTACCCATACTTTATAAAGAGCCCTATGTCAGGGGCTGATCCCAATTCCCAGGCAACTCATACATCCTTGACCCTGATCGCACCCCCTACTATACTGCACGCGCTGCTCGGAACAAGGAAAGAAAGGAGATCCGTATGGCTATTTTTTGCGAAAAAAAGGGTAAAATTGTGACGATCAGGCTCGATCTCATAGAGACGCTGAATCGTGTTGATGCTCAGAGCTTTCAGGACTTGAGCAGCTCATTAATGGACTTTCGAGACGATCCCGAGGCGTGGGTCGCCATTATCACGGGCACGGGTGAGGCCTTTACCACCGGTGCCGACCACGACACGGTGTTGCGACCCTGGGGTGATAAGGCCTTCCAGTTGCCTTCTTTGATTATGCGAGGCCTCGATATTTGGAAGCCCCTGATCGCGGCCGTCAACGGTCCTGCCAGGGGCACAGGGGTTGAGATTGCACTCGCCTGTGATATTAGGATTCTCTCCGAGAATGCGTACTTACAATTGCCCGAGGTGGGGAGGGGTTTGATACCAGGCTTGGGTGGGACACAAAGATTGCCGCGGATGGTTTCTACGGCCAAGGCGGCGGAGATGATCTTGTTGGGGACCCCTATCAGTGCCGAGGAAGCCTACCGGATTGGGTTGGTCAATAAGGTGGTCCCTTTGGCTCAGCTCTTGCCGACAGCTGAGGAGTGGGCAGCCAAGATCTGTGAAAACGGCCCCCTTGGGGTTCGAAGAGCCAAAGAGGCCATGATTCGGGGTAGAGACATGGATCTAGAAGAGGGGTTACGCCTGGAACTGACCTTTTTCGAGGAGGTGCTTCAAAGCGAGGATTATCAGGAAGGACTTTGCGCATTAACAGAAAAAAGAAAGCCAGAATACAAGGGACGATAACCCATTTCCCCAATGAAATGTCCTTTGGAGACTACCTTCTTCAGAGGCTCAGACACCCATGTCCATAGCACGCGGAATGGAGCTTTTGGCGAGCCAGCGGAGAGATAGTAATCTGATGCAACGGGGATTCAAGCTTACAAATGGTAATGTTGCGCTTTTAAGGTTGACTCCAACGCCACATTAATAGCAGAAATCGAAAGTTTTGAGCCATTTCAGGCACATACTA
>JASFEQ010000125.1:0-10476 GCA_050124735.1 Desulfobacteraceae bacterium
CTGGACCCTGTAAGGAAAACACTTTCGTCGGTGACGGGATAGATATAAATCGGTTCCCTTCCCCTTACATCCATGATGGCGACGGCGGCCGTTATATCGGGACCTGGGATTTAGTTGTTTCAAGGGACCCAGACTCCGACTGGCTAAACTGGGGCATGTATCGTTTCATGATCCACAATGAGCGCCACATCGTTGGATTTCCACGCTTCCACAGTCATCTAGGACGGGTGCTCCACAAGTACTATGTCCCGCAAAAAACACCCATGCCAATGGCGCTTGTGATCGGTGCGGATCCCATCTCCCATCTCATTGCTTCGGCAAGTATCCCGAAAGGGGTGAGCGAAGCTGAAGTTTCGGGTGGCGTGAACCAGCAAGCCGTTGAGCTTGTTAAATGCGAGACCAGCAATCTGTTGGTTCCGGCCCACGCGGAGATTGTTATCGAAGCCGAGATCCTCCCTGACGCAACGGCTCAAGAAGGGCCTTTCGGGGAGTATCCGGGCTATCGTACTGAGGGCGTGCGCATGGGGGTCCTTGCGCGGATTACGGCGATAACGTTCCGTAATGACCCTATCTTAACCATGATTAGTTTAGGCATGCCGCCTGACGACAACCATGTGGCCACACCTATTACTTCCGCTGTGGCTGTCAAGCGTCATCTCAAAAACAGTGGCATCCCCGTCATCGATGTTTACACACCACCGGAAGCGGTCATCCACACGGCTATCATAGGCGTCAAGACAGGAGGCCGTGCCGTAATAGACCAGATTTTGGATGCCATGACCGTCAGAAGGGCGGATTGGAGCAAAATCATCGTCGTTGATAAAGATGTGGACGTCTTTGATATGGGGCAGGTCATTCATGCTTTCTCCACCAAATGCCATCCCAAGCAGGGGATTATTGTAAGGGAAGTGGATAAGGGGAAAGGCAATCCATTAACACCCTGTTTAACGCCTGAAGAGCGACGCGCCTATGCGGGGCCCGTCGTCGCCTTCGATTGCACCTGGCCCCCCGATTGGCCGAAGGATACCCATATTCCTATCAAGGCGTCCTTTGATGGCATATATCCCGATGAGATAAAAGAGAAAGTTAAAAGACGGTGGAAAGAGTACGGGCTATAACGATCCGCTCCCTGATGATCCCTGACTAGGAGAGGCTTTCATGGGCAAGGTTGCGAGATATAATCAGGCAATGATCCGTGACTATGTAAAAAAGGGCTTTTGGACAGATCAACTCACTGTGGACTTCTGGGAGCGCAATGCTGACCTGTATCCTGATGATGAGGCCCTCGTGGATTCGTCGTTTCGGGTGACCTGGTCTGAAGGGGTAGAAATGATTCATAGGATCACCGCAAAATTCTTGGACCTGGGTCTCAAGAAAGATGACGTGATCCTCTGCCAACTCTACAACAGTGTTCCTTTGAGTCTCACCCGATTGGCCTGCGAAAAGGCCGGAATCCTGGTGGCCATTGTGGGCACGAAATTCCGGGAGACGGAGATCGCCGCAGTCCTGGCGAGGACCCAGTCGGTGGGGGCCGTATTCCCGGACCGTTTCAGACGATTTGACTTCTTCAAAATGTTCTCTGAAATGGAAGGGAGGTTTGAACATCTTAAACACCTTTTTGTGGTAGGGGAATCAGCCCCAGAAGGATCCACCTCCTTTTATGACATGATGCGAGACACCTCCTGCCTTGAACGTCTGAATCGTGGACTTGATAAACAAAAATTCGGTCCCTTCGAGTATACAGAAATCACAACCACGAGTGGGTCAACAGGCATCCCCAAATGCGTGGAGTGGGTGGCCAGTGCTCGACTGGCCACGGCGAGGGAATATGTCAAGGATCTAGAAATGACGCGTCATGACGTGGTTGCAGCCGTCAGTCCCTCCATTTCGGGATCTGCCGAGACCCTTATTCACCGTACCCCTCCCCAGTTGGGGGCCAAGACTGTGATGTTGGAGCATTTCACGTCAGAGCAGGCCTGTGCCTTGATTGAAAAGGAAGGCGTCACCGCTGTAGGGGCGGTTCCCACCCATCTTGTGAGATTGGTAAATTTTTCCGGTCTGAAGGATTATGACCTGAAATCCTTGAGATTCATTCAGGTCAGCGGAGGGCTATTGCCTTACCATCTGGGCGTGGAGGCGGAGCAGAAACTGAACTGCAAGGTGGTCCAAGGATACGGGGGAATGGACATCGGTGCCGTAGCGGCAGGATATTTGAGTGCCCCTCAGGAGATAAGACTCAAAACGGTAGGCAGAATTCTGAGGGGCAACGAAGTGACTCTGCTGGACCCAGATAGCGGAGAAAAGGTCCCGAAAGGCGAAGTAGGACTGGTGACCGTGGAAGGGCCTCATTGTGTGGGAGGCTATTTTCGAGATCCCACAGCCACCTCAGAATCGCGAATTGGCGGCAAATTCGATATGGGTGATCTTGGAACCATAGATAAGGCGGGCAATCTCTATCTTCGGGGACGCGTGAAAGACGTGATCATCCGCGGCGGACAAACGATCTATCCCAAAGAGATAGAGGAGTTGCTTGTGGAACATCCCATGGTCTCCGAAGCCGCACTGGTTCGAATGCCGGATTTAGAAATGGGAGAGAAGGCATGTGCTTTTGTGGTTGCCAAACAAGGCGTCTCTTTTACCTTTGAGGAGATGGTCTCCTTTTTCAAGGACCGCCAACTGGCGCCCTACAAAATCCCCGAGCGGTTGGAACGGGTTGAGGAGCTACCCCTCGTACCCGGCGGAAACAAGATCAACAAACGTGAATTGGAGGAGCGACTGAAGGCGGCGTTACAATCGGAGGCCACATGAGAGACGTCCAATACATGATGTGCTAGGGAGCATGAAATGAGCAAAGAATGGGTCATTTTCGTTTCGCGGATGGAAGACTTGGCAGATGACCAGGAAAGTGTTCTCACGATCAGGGATTTGTCCCCAGGACCGAGGAAATACAATGCAAAAGTTGTAAAGGCTCGGGTTTCAAGCAGGCCTGAAACCATGCCTGATGGAGACGTCCTCTGGGTCCGATCATGGATCGGGCACTTACACCCGAAGCCTTGGGCAATAAAAATTATTGAGGAGGTTGGAGATTACATTCCAGGCATACCCCATGGTGAAACCCTGAGCGTGATAGGAGATGCGTCATAAACACCTACGTCTAGTCTGATCTTTCAAGAGCCCAATGAGACTTTCGCATGCCCATTCGCTGAAAATGAGATGGACCTAAGAATCTAAAGATACGGGGGATTGTTATCATGAAAATTGATGTGTTTACTCATTTCGTACCACCTAAGTACCGTGCTGCCCTTAAGAAGAAAGTCTCCAGGAAGCCCTACATGTTATCGCCCCTTGAACTTACTCCGGCCATTCATGACATGGAAGCACGGTTGCAGATCATAGAGCGTTTTGAGGACTATGCCCAGGTTCTCACCTTGGCAGGTCCCCCGTTGGATGCAGTGGTCTCACCGAAGGATGGTGCTGAGTTGGCAAAGATGGTCAACGATGAGATGGCTGAACTGCAGTCCAGGTATCCTAATCGTATTGTGGGTGCCATGGCGGCGCTACCCATGCATAACATGAAGGCAGCGCTTAAGGAGGCGGAGCGTGCCATCGCAGGTCTCGGGTTGAGAGGGGTTCAGATTCACAGTTCCATCTCAGGCAAGCCTTTGGATCATGAGGAGTTCTTTCCCTTCTATGAAATAATGAATCAATTCAATCTCCCCATCCTTATACATCCCATGCGCCGGCGGGAAACACCCGATTACCCTGATGAGGACCACTCCCGCTATTGGATCTGGCAAGTTTTAGGGTGGCCCTATGAATCCAGCGTAGCCATGACGCGATTGGTGTTCAGCGGCGTTTTTGACCGCTATCCTGATCTGAAATTCGTTATCCACCACTGCGGGGCCATGGTCCCCTTTTTCAGCGAACGCATTGAGGGATGCTATGATTATGCCGAAGTGTTCTTTAAGACAAAATATCTGAGACGACTCCGAAGACCTTTGATGGACTATTACAGAATGTTTTATGGAGATACGGCTATTCACGGCTATACCCCGGGGCTCATGTGTGGCCATGATTTCTTCGGGGCCGACCATATCCTGTTTGCCACGGATATGCCCCACGATAGCCTGGGCGGAAACCGTTATATCCGGGATACCATCGCCGGCGTGGAAGGCATGGATATCTCTGAATCTGAAAAAGAGATGATTTTTGAAGACAATGCCCGGCGGCTCATGCGCCTGCCCGTTTAGAGCCTAGTCCGGAATAGTTTCTGATAAAGCCTTAAAGATGGTTTAAATATAAAAAGGAGGAAGACGAGATATGGCATTTAAGGACCTGAGAAGTTTCTTGGAAAAACTGAAAAAGGAAGGGCAGTTATTGGAGCTCAAGAAAGAGATGGAAGACGGTTTTGAGGTCTCCGCTCTGGGATGGGAGCTTTCGGATCGGGGAGGGGGTCCAGCCATCAAGTTTAAAATCAAGGGCTATGATACGCCTATCGTCGCGAATGTCCAGGGCACATTACAACGGAACGCCATAGGGTTGGGGCTAGAGCCGGCCGATACGATGGAAAAGAATTTTGTTATCATTCGGAACCGGGTCGCTGAGGTCTTGGCGGCAAAAGAGACCTGGATCGAACCAAAGATTGTAAACAGTGGTCCCTGTCAAGAGGTGGTGCTCACGGGCAAACAGGTGAATCTCAAAAAGCTGCCTATCCTGCAATGGAACCGCATGGACGGCGGCCCTTACATTACTTTGCCCAACGTGATTACAAGGGATCAGGTCAACCCAACGTTCGGCCGCAACAACGGCATGTACAGGGCCATGGTCCATGACGAGACAACCACGGGAATCATGTGCGTGGCCACACAAGACATCGGTATCCACGTGGCGCGGGCGCGTTCTGCAGGGAAGAAGACCATGCCAGTGGCCATAGCGGTTGGTCTGGATCCCGTCATAAACATGGTGGCCTGCTGCAAAATGGGCTCCTTTATGGATGATGAGTTTTCCTTTGCAGGAGGGCTTCGTGGTGAAGCAGTGGAAATGGTCAAATGCAAGACCATTGACCTGGATGTTCCCGCCTATGCAGAACTCGTTTTGGAGGGAGAGTTGGAATTGGATCCTGATTCATGTCGTTGGGAGGGGACCTTTGGGGAATGGATGGGATATTTTGAGGAAACCATGATGTGCCCTGTCTTTAACGTAAAAGCAATTACCCACCGCAAGGATTGGATCTACCAAATGTGCACCCTGGGCCACGAACGTAGCGATGGGGACCTTTGGAAAATCCCCATGCTTCAGGCCAACAACTACAACTTTCTAAAAACCGCTGTGATCGGCTTTCGGGATTACTACGCACCCATAAGCTCGAGAGGTTTCAAGGCCGTGGTGCAGATCGAAAAGCGATTTCCCGGGTGGGGCAAACAGGCCATATTGGCCTATTTGGGATCCGGTCAGGGGTTCGCCGCCGCCAACTATGTGGTGGTGGTGGATACTGATATCGACATCTATAATCAAGAGATGGTGGACTGGGCCATTGCCACCCGTATGGATCCAGCTCGCGACGTGATCATCATCCCGGAAGTGGGGGTCTATCCTCTAAATCCGGCCGCCTCCCGCCGCAGTGAATCAGAAGATACCGGGTTCACGGAATTTGCCTACATCGGGAAAATGGGCATTGATGCCACCAAAAAGACGGCTCTGGAAAATCGGCGGCCCACTGGGATTTCCGTGAAGCCTGACCTCCAGGACATCAAACGCGTCCGTGAAAACTGGGCTGCTTATGGCTTGGAGAAATGGTAGTCTTAATGAATGTCCTATTTATGCTATATTACACCTGTTGGTGGTCATATGATTCAAAGGACTTATGAAACATTCCAGTTGGCAATGAAAATCTAGATGACCTGTATGGCTATCCGGAAGAAAGGAGGGTGATATAAGATTTGGATGTGGATGAATTTAGATAATACCACAACCTAAAAAAGGAGGGAAAAATGAAAAGGTTACTTCGCTATGTATTGGTGATTGGATTATCATTTACCGTAATGCTAACCTTTGCCGCAAGATCCCAAGTATCAGCGGAAACTTTACCTAAAACAATCGTTTTTGGAGCAAACCCACCAGGTTCCCTGTTCTATGTGTTAGCAGCCGGGCTTGCCAAGGTGACCAGTGCACACACACCCATGAAGGTGGAAGTCTTTCCACAGGGAGGAACGGTATGGTACCCGATGCTTGAAAGCGGGGAAGTGCATTTTGGCATCAACGTTCCGGGCGACATCCTCACCGCTTACATGGGTGAATCCATATACGAGAAACCAACAAAAGGAAAAGGCTTTGCCCTAAGAACACTCATGCTCGGTTCTCCGCTTCAAGTCGGGCTCATCGTGCCGAGTGACTCACAAATAAAGGGCTCCGCAGATGTCAGGGGCAAAAGGATGCCTGTGGATTACGGGACTTTTTACTCCACCACCCTTACTGCGCTGGCGCTTCTTGCCAATTACGGAATGACCCCCAATGATGTCAAAACGGTGCCCGTCACCTCTTATCCCAGTGGTGTAAGAGCAGTTATTGAAGGTAGAGCAGACCTGGCCGTTGGCTCGGTAGGTAGCGGAATCACCAGGGAGCTGAAAACAGCAAAAGGGGCGCGCTACCTTGATCTGGATACATCCCCGGAGGCTATCGCACGAATGAAGAAGGTCCATCCCGGCTACTATCCCATCAAGGCGAAAGCGGGCCTACCTGGTCTGGTAAAGGAGACAATGGTTATGGGAAAGGATATAACCCTTGTCTGTGCCACGGGGCTATCTGACGATGTGGCCTATAGCATTACAAAAGCCTTGTGGGAGAATTACAAAGAGCTCGCCCCGCTGCATCCGAGACTCAAATTCTGGACCGCTGATAGATTCGCCTCCACACGCGCGGTAGTGCCTTACCACCCGGGTAGCATCAAATGGTATAAAGAGAAGGGGGTGTGGAACAAAGAGCTTGAGGAACACCAGAAGGAACTTCTCACAATAAAGTAACGTCACCGTGAAGCCCCCTTGGCAGGGGGCTTCACCTCGAAGAAGGGGTTACTCACATGCCCGAAGGTGATCAAGAGAAATCCAGCCCCCCCTCCAAGTACAGACAAACCAGGGGCGTCATAGGCGTTTTCTCAAAAATCGTGCTAAGCATCATCCCCGTTGTGGGCACCATCTATGTGACACACATCCCCGAATATTTAGATCTTGCCGTCTATAAAGAGCAGTATCTGGCATTAGTCTTAACACTTCTGCTCATCTCCACCTTTCTGACCGTGCCCGCGACAATAAAATCCTCAAGAGAAAAGTTCCCCTGGTATGATGCAGTCCTTGTCATACTCAGCATTTTAACCGGAGGTTATGTTTTCGTTCTGTACGGAGAGATCATTCCGACTCTTGGCTACCTGATGACCCACAGGATGATCTTCGCTGCCATCATGATCATCCTGGTCTTGGAGGCTGCTAGGCGCCTAGTGGGATGGCCGATCGTGATTATAGGGATTCTCTTGATCCTCTATGCTCCTTACGCCTACCTTCTACCTGGGGTCTTTAACGCAAGGATGATCCCGTGGGGCCGTGTGCTGATCAATCTTTATTTGTCGCCCGGATCCCTCTTGGGAATTCCACTGGGCGTAGCGGGCACAATCGTGTTCAGTTTTATTTTTTTCGGTCGTCTTCTTTTTTCGGTGGGTGGTGGCAGGTTCCTCTCCGAGCTGGCCTTGGGCCTCATGGGGAGATATAGAGGAGGTCCGGCTAAAGTCGCCATAGTGGCCAGTAGCCTTTTTGGATCCCTATCGGGAAGCGCTTCTGCCAATGTGGCGATGACCGGTATCATCACGATCCCCTTGATGAAAAAGATCGGTTACAGGCCTCATGTGGCAGGAGCTATAGAGGCGGTGGCTTCCACAGGGGGTCTGATCATGCCCCCGATTATGGCGGCAACGGCGTTTATTATGGCCGAATTCCTGGACGTCCCTTACCCCACCGTTGCCATTGCTGCACTCATACCCGCTATCTTGTATTACGTTGCCGTGTTCGCACAAGTCCATCTGGAGGCCGTGAAAGAGGGCCTCAAAGGTCTCCCCCGCAATGATATTCCTTCACTCAAAAGCGTGATCAAACAGGGTTGGTTTTACCTCATACCGGCAGCTGTCCTTCTCTATTGTCTGTTTGTCCTTTATATGCAGCCCTCTGCTTCAGCCCTTTACGCGGTGGGCACCACGGCTTTAGTGTGTCTTTTTAAGAAAAATACGAGAAGAATAGTCATCCACAAGGCTTGGACCATTTTGCAAGATACGGGGCGAGGATTACTGGAGGTGGGCATCATTTGTAGCATTGCGGGACTTGTTATAGGGTCCATCTCTCTGACGGGCTTAGGACTATCTCTCTCAGACGCCCTTGTAACCCTATCAGGAGGCAATGTCCTCGTATTGCTCTTTTTGGCAGCCATCGGGGCTATTATCCTAGGCATGGGGATGCCGGTCACTGCCACCTATATCATGTTGGTCATTCTCATTGCCCCAGCGCTAATTAAACTGGGCATTGAACCTCTCGCAGCACACCTTTTCATCATGTACTTCGGAGTCATGTCCTTTCTTACACCGCCGGTTGCGATTGCAGCCTATGTGGCGGCGAGCATAGCCCGCTCTGAACCCCTGCAGACCGGTTTTGCTGGTGTTCGTCTGGGGATAATTGCCTATGTGGTTCCTTTCGTCTTTGCCCTGTCGCCCAGTCTCATCCTTTTGGGTCCCACAGGTAAGATCTTTTTGACAGTGACAACCGCCCTGTTTGGTACGCTCTTCTTATCCGTGGCCTTTGTCGGCTACCTATTTGACAGACTCAGCGTGTGGAAGAGGATCTGGTTTGCAGTTGGAGCTTTTGGGCTTATCGCACCTAAACTCATAGGCTGCTACATTGGTCTGCTCCTCATTGTCCCTCTATTCCTTTGGGAGTTGAGGAAAGGCGGATATTTCGACTTCACAGGAAGAAAAAAACTAGACCGCCTTCGGCCTTAGAGCAGATTGAGGGAGCTCTAAATTCCAAAAGTCCTTTCTCGATACACTCTGTCCTGAAGATTTAAAGACCTGTTCCACAAACACCTATCAGCACTGAGAGAATGCAACCAGAATAGAAATGAATGCTCAAAAAAAGGTCTTCTACGGGTGGTGGGTCGTTGTTGCCCTGTTTTTTGTCGGGATGTTAGGCCCGATGGGACGATACACGATTACCGCCTTTGGACCCTATATTCATGAAGAACTGGGTTGGAGTGCCACCTCCATCGGGCTCGCACTGACCCTAAGCCTCTGGGTTTACGCGTTTGCTTCCATTCCCGTAGGCTGGCTCATCGATAGGATAGGGAGCCGGCGTATCGTGTTGATGGGTGGCTGTCTCCTGCTCGTTGGACTATGGGGGTTCTCGAGCGTTTCTTATTTGTGGCAGTTGTATCTCACACTGGGCGTTATCGTAGGGCTGGGAGTGAGTATGACACACTTCCTGACGACCCAGTCCACGGCCAGGAAATGGTTCACCAAAAGAGCCGGCCTGGCAGGAGGTATTTTAACGGCGGCCTTTTGGATTGGATCCGGGACATTATCTCCGTTACTCACGGGTTTGGCCAACACGACCAGTTGGAGGACCGCCTCGGTCATCTATGCACTGAGCGCCGGCATTATTATCGTTTCGCTGGCCATCTTCGTTATTAGAGACACGCCAGAGTCTATGGGCCTCTCTCCGGATGGGGAACTGCTCCCTAGCATAGATGAGAGAGGAAATGTTTCTCCCAAAGAGATTACCTGGAACACTAAAGAAGCCCTCGGAACATCCTCCTTCTGGATGATATTTCTTGGGTATTCATTGATCGGTATCCCTGGTCAGGGATTATTGGGGCATCTCGTTCTTTGGGGTGTTAAGTTGGGCTCGCCAAAGGCGAGCGCAGGCCTGTTCCTATCGGCTTTCGCGCTCACTCTGGCAGTGACTTCGGTGCTTGGTGGCTGGTTGGCTGACAAGTTCGGCAAAAGGCAAGTCCTAATGATTTCTTACGGCCTTTCCGCTCTGGTCTCTGTCGCTTGCTGGCGATTCGTTCAGACCCCCCATAGCCTTATGCTGTTGATCGCCTTATTTGGCTTGGCCTATGGTATCGCAGCGGGCCCAAGTTTATGGGCCGCCCACGTGGGGGATGTGTTTGGAAGGGGTTCAGTCGGTAAGCTATTCGGTATTTTGACCTATGGGTATGGCCTAATCGGCGGTTCAGGACCCCTGATATGGGGGAGAGTCTATGACATCACAGGGGCGTACAATTTGGCCTGTTTATTATCAGCCGTTTGCTTAGTCCTGGTGGTCATATGTCTATACTTCGCCAAACCCGTAACCAGAGTCGCATAAGAAAGATGTTTTTTCTAGACATCGTATTTCGAAAATTTCTCCCACAGTTCCTCATCATCTTTTTGCCAATTCGGGCCAA
>JASFEQ010000126.1:0-10361 GCA_050124735.1 Desulfobacteraceae bacterium
CTCTTTTCTAACAATCGGCCCGTTTTTTGGCGCCTACTACATGGCTCGGCTCCGCGACGTTACTATTTCTTTTAAGACTCCCAAGTAGTCTATGACACACTGCTTATGGATTCCAGATGGTTCCTAATGACTTTAGATTCAGTTCTAATCGTTACTTTTTGTGAAGTGCGGATTTTGGCAAGTAACCTTCACTTTAGGGGTTCAATTAGCAACCACAAGATGTTGTAGCTAGTCTTCCCTCACTTCAGTCCCGCCTTACGTAGGGACTCAATAAATCGATCCTTATCTGTCTATTTTTTCCATTTTCAATTTTCAAAGAGCATAATGTCTGCTAAAATAGCAAATTCAATCCCAAACGGAGTCTACAAATATGAAAAAGATTACATGGGAGCTTGAACCCCTAGACGCAGACAGACCATTTTTAGAGCAGCTCGAGGAGAAGGTGTTGAACGCCCCAAGCGAGGAGGAGTTCGAGCAAGGCCTAAAGTGGCTCCAAAAAACTTATTATCAGGACTCTGATAAAATGTCGGTTCTATCTAACAGACGTAAACTGAGACGCCTCAAAGCCCTTTAATCGTCTTTTCGCATTCCAATATCTCCCCGAATCACTTCGCCACCAAGTTGCACGATCTCTGCTCGAAGCATACAAAGGAGTGCAGTAATATTTGAATCGGATTTCTCTCGCAAACTTACTTCGAAAAAGTCCTAGCAAGCCCGTATTGTTTACCAAAGAGATGTGAGGATTTCACCCAGCCAGAATGACGCAACTAGATTATAAAACAGTACCCATCCCTGAATAGCATCAAGAACCAAAAGATAACCCTTAAATCGAAAGGGTGATTATGGAGTAAGCGCATTACCCCCATTTCTCATACGTGGAGAGGTGGGGTTTTGTTCATTTGAAAGGAGGAGTGAAATGAGATTAAGGGAAATAGTTGTAGCTATGATGATTCTTGTAAGCATGGGGCTTATTCTTGCGTGCAGCGAGGAAAAGACAATCAATCCTACGTCTAATACTGTGTAAGTACTTACCAATAGGTGGAATTTGATTTCTCATATCTATGTATCCTCTTCCTTCTCTTCTGGATGCCCTCTTTTATGAGTTACCTTAACTAATTGGAATTAAACATTAATCTGTGAAAAAGCCATTTTGGCATCTCTCTTGTAAGAAAAACATCTCAGGATCCTGAAGCAATGGCACATTGTTCAGAAATGTGCATGAGAGTGTGCAGCGAAATATGAAACTGCCAAAGATAAGAGTTAGAATGGACGTATTAGAGATGGTTGCGTTGCAGTACGAACCAAGTGTTGGCAATTGGCACATAAGCACAGTACGAGAGATGTTAAGGAGTAATTTTGCCGCCTTTATGAGGGACGTCAAGGATTGCTGGATATGTATGGGCATTTTTGATGACCGCAGACAAGCCGAGGAAGCTTTGCAAGATCTCATCCAAGAAAAACATTGAAGTGAGCTAACTACGATCAAATCTGACACTTGATACTCGCCATATTTCGGTTTTGCGTGCTGTAGTGGTTTTGATTACCAAAATCTTCAATCCAGCGACAAACGATAAATGTGCCATTTTTCCGGAATGGCGAAAGCTACCTGCCGTGACAGGCCTTTTAAATTTATCCCATAATTTAAGCTATGTTCTCAGGGTACCTTTTGGGGTACTAATATCGTCCTTACTGTGCAAAATCAGCAGAAAATACCCTAAATAGCACACCCTCCAGTTCCAGTATTCTCAAGAAGGTCTAAGTCATAGACCAACTGACTGCAACCCTTAAAAGTGTGTTAATTGCCTCTCACGCCGGAGACACGGGTTCGATCCCCGTTGGGACAACAAGTGACAAAAGAGGGTTGGCTGAGAAACGCTAGCTTTTTTGAAGCCGCTTTTCCCCCAGGTCTTTGTTTGTCCTTGGAAGTTATTTAAGATTTGTATCTAGCCACTAGAATATGACAAGATAGAAACGGCTGGAGGCACGAGAGAGATGCAAGAGATCTTTGATGACTGGCCTGAGAGGTATGATCAATGGTTCGAGACTCTAATTGGAAGATTGGTAAGGGAATATGAGAGCAAACTTGTCCTTGAGATGTTGAGGCCCGGGCAGGGGGAAAAGATACTGGATGTGGGGTGCGGAACAGGGATCTTCACCTTTGATGTACTTGCTGCGGGAGCAGAGGTTGTGGGACTGGAACTCTCTCTACCAATGCTTTTATGGGCAAGAAAAAAGTTAAAATGGCATGCGTTCCGAAGGGTTCAGGGTGATATGAGAAACCTTCCGTTTGCCGATAATGCATTCGAAAAGACGATTTCAGTGACCGCCATTGAGTTCATTCAAGATGCAAGGAGTGCGGTTAGTGAGTTATTTCGCGTCACCAAGCCTAGAGGGCGTATTGTAGTCGCTACCCTGAACAGTCTTAGCCCTTGGGCCACCCGGAGGAAGGCAGAAGGAAAGAAGGGACATTCCTTATTCAAACACGTCTTCTTCAGGTCTCCGGAAGAGATAAGTGCCTTATCGCCGATTGAATGCGTTATCAAAACAGCCATACATTTCCAGAAGCACGACGACCCTGAGCAGGCCAAGAAAGTGGAAAGCAACGGTGAGTCGAAAGGTCTGGCTACTGGAGCATTTCTCGTGGCACGCTGGGATAAGCCTGACCAAGCATAGCGAGGAACTGTAAAAAGTATGCCGATTGGGAGGACGGAAGGACGGTGTATTTGCATATTTGCAATCTGATTCAGTTATTCTATTGCGTCACTGAAACAACGTGATTTCTACAAACCTGTTAATATTTGATTCACTACACTAAAAACTCATCTTATTCAATAACTTATATCAGGTTTTTCCTCCCAAAACCCCTTGGCATGGGAAATGCTTTCGAAAGTTTGTGTGTCTAATAGGATAAGATTCGCAAAGGACATTTTGGAAGAATTTTCGATTTTGGGATTCCATCCATCCTGCGCTATAGCCTGAGAATCGAAGATTCGAGTATTGCTCTAGGCCTCATGTTGAGTCAATTTTAACCCTAAACAAGGCAAATTTTCATGGAGAAACCTCTCAAAATGTGCAAGCCTCAATCCCGACAGGACGTTTTTTGTTCTGTTGGGATTCCAGAATCAGGTCTTCACAAAGCCGAACCCATCGCGAGGTGGGGGCGGAAAGCCACGGGTCTTGAGATCTCCTGCTGACCCGGATTTAAGGTGTATAAAGTATAGCTCCATTTGAAAAGATAGCCGAGCTGCCGAGTGTGACATCGTAAAGCTCACATGCGGTACAGTTCGGCTTTTCTTATTTTACTCTCAATTTCATAGGCAGTTTTCTAAACCTTTGCCAAGGAGGATGCCATGAAAAAAGAGATCATGAATTACGAGACCCTTCTAAAGATCACCCACGCCGTCGTAATGTGCAGGGATCCTGAGGAAGTGGTCTTGCTAATTGTTGAAAGCGTAAAGACCGCTTTGCAAGCGAAGGGATGCACACTATTCCTCGTCAACCGGAAAACCAATGCACTCGAGGTAGCTGCCTCGTATGGGCTGAGTGATGAATACCTGAATAAAGGGCCAATAAGCTCAATTCGTTCCATTTCGAACTCACTAACAGAAGGGCCGGTGGCGATCTATGATGTGGCAGATGACCCTCGCATCCAGTACCCAGAAGAGGCCAAAAACGAGGGAATCTCCTCAATTCTGTCTGTGCCTATAATCGTGCGGGAAAATCCCTTAGGAGCACTGAGAGTCTACTCTGCGGAACCATGGGAAGCAACGTTGGAGGATGTGAACTTCGTTCAAGCAGTCGCCCTGATTGCTGGAATGGCCTTAGAGATGTCCCGCATGTATACAGGACTCAAGGAGAGCATTGACATATTAAAAGCGAAGAGGGATCCGAAGACTTTGAAATCAAAGAAGTGGACACCCTATGAGGGTGTTGCAGTAAGCGCTCCCAGAAGTTTCTTAAGAGCGGATCCCAGGAAAAAACAGGATACACACATTAACTAGTATACGGATCCCTTTTGATCCCGTCTTTACCAAAGCCATGGTTAAGGGGCTAACCGTCTTTGAATATGAGGGCGATTCCCAGGCAGGGAGTGCTGTCATATAAATTTGGACACAGGAAAAGGAAAAACATGGCTTCTAGAGATTGATGGGACGTTTCACATATGCCTTTCCAGCGACTAGTGTTTTGCGAACATGGTTAAGCAATTCCTCCCTGCCGGAAAGCGCATGGCAGCAGTCCGAACGATGATTGAACGGCCTCACCTACTCCTTCGATAGACTGGCAGGTACAAATCCAAGAGCGACCTTTATGCGGGAAATGTAGACCAGGTCTTCTTTGGTCAACACACTTAATTGAATCCCATTAAAAATCTCCTAAGGGCGGGTTTCCTACCCGCCCCTTTCATTTATTATCATCTTGTGAAAGGTGTTGCCGAGAATCGACTCTTGGGAAGTCCACAATCAGCAAATAGTATACTTTCCCTTGCAAAACGTCTCCATAAGAGGTAACTTTTTTTAAAAAATTAGAAAGGCGGGATTGTCACCTCCTTGGAAAATTACAAAACCGATGAGAAAGTCTATCACTTCATACACTGAAATTTAAGGATTAAATTGAACAAGAAAGATGAGAAAATAGAGCGCCTCAATCTTGTGTTGCGAGCCATCCGAAACGTTAATCAATTGCTCATTAGAGAAAAGGACCGCACCAAATTACTCCAAGGCGCTTGTGACAACCTCATTGAGAATCGCGGATATCACAATGCCTGGATCGCCCTGTTGGATGAGTCTGGAAGATTAGTCACTAGCGCTGAATCCGGACTGGGTGAAGCGTTCCTTCCGATGGTTGAGCAAGTCACCCGCGGGGCGATGACCGAATGCGGTCAGAAAGCCCTGAATCAGTCTGGGCTTGTTTTGACCCAAGACCCACTTTCCGACTGCAAGGACTGTCTATTATCGGAAAAGTATGCTGGCCGGGGTGCTATTACTGTGCGCTTGGAGCACGGTGGAAAAATCTACGGAATATTATGCGTTTCAATACCTAGGGAAGTTGTACCGGATGAGGAAGAACATGGGCTTCTGGAAGAGGTCGCTGGAGATATAGCCTTTGGCTTGCACGGGATTGAAATGGAAGAAGAGCGAAGACGAGCAGAGGCAGGGCTTCAGCATCTCGCTGCTATCGTCAATTCGTCAGACGATGCAATAATCTCAAAGAGCTTAAATGGAATTATTATGAGGTGGAACCAGAGTGCAGAAAGAATCTACGGTTATACCGAAAAGGAAGTCGTGGGTAAGCCTATCTCAATATTAATCCCGAAAGACCGACCCGATGAAGTGGCAGAAATCCTTAAAAAGATTGCCAGAGGAGAACAGGTTGATCGTTTCGAGACGGTTCGCCAAAGGAAGGATGGCACTTTTGTTGACGTCTCCGTAACGATTTCTCCCATGAGGGACAAAGAAGGAAAGATACTCGGAGCCTCCACTATCGCTAGAGACATCACCGAGCGCAAGCTAGCGGAGAAGGCACTACGAGAGAGTCAAAACCGTTTCCGGGATCTGATTGAGAATTCACTCATTGGGACCTCCATTGTCCAAGATGATCAAGTCGTTTATCAAAATCCAGAACAAGAGAGACTCCTTGGGCCTCTTCCACGTAAACCTAAACTTATAGATCTCAAGAGCATACATTCCGATGATGTTGGAAAGGCAAAAGAGTTTTATCAAAATATGACCTCTGGGGAAGTCCAGACTCAGGAGACGGAATTCAGGTTTTTCCCGGTGGATGAAAGTGGTAATAGACTCGAAATGAAATGGGTCTATTGTCGGACAAGCTCAATCGAATACCGCGGGAGGGAAGCCATATTGGTTAATATGATGGATGTTACGCGTACCAAGGAGTTGGAAAATATTTTGAGAATTCAGGATAAGATGTCTTCGCTGGGGCGAGTATCTGCCGGCATCGCCCATGAGATCAGAAACCCGCTCTCCGGCATCAATATCTATTTGGGCACCCTGGAGAAGATGTACGACAGGGAAGATAATTTAGAGAAAGTAAAACAGATATTTGACCAGCTCAAGTCGGCGTCAGACAAGATTGAGTCTGTGATCAGGAGAGTCATGGACTTTTCCAAGCCGAGTGAGCCCAAGCTCGTCTTGACAGACATAAATAAACCTATTGAAGAGGCCCTCAACCTCTCCTCTGTCACCCTACGCAAAAGAGGGATAAAGCTCGAAAAAGCTCTGGCCGAGGATATGCAGCCTTGTCGAGCGGATCCGCACTTGATCGAACAGGTGATATTAAACCTGATTACCAACGCCGCGGAAGCCATGAAGAATGTGGATGGAGCCAAGGTAATAGAAGTGACTTCTTCTATGGAGAATAATTGCGTTATAGTGAAGGTCTCTGATTCTGGTCCAGGGGTACCATTACACCTGAGAGAGAAGATTTTTGATCCTTTCTACACCACAAAGAATAGCAGCACAGGCATCGGCCTCAGTCTCAGCCACAGAATCATCACAGACCACGGTGGATATATGAACATATATCCAAGCAAATGGGGTGGGGCCGAGTTTAAGATTGAAATTCCAATCGGAAAAGCGAGAGCGCAGGGATGATTCAATATTCCATCTACATTGTCGATGATGAGGAAACAATAAGGGAAGGGGTAACCATGGCCCTAGAGGCGGACTACCAGGTGAAGGCCTTTGCTACTGCGGAGATCGCAATCGATGCCATGAAAGAGCATC
Source organism: Desulfobacteraceae bacterium (assembly GCA_050124735.1). Lineage (GTDB taxonomy): Bacteria > Desulfobacterota > DSM-4660 > Desulfatiglandales > HGW-15 > JASFEQ01. The sequence goes on from JASFEQ010000126.1 coordinate 6,744, forward strand.
CCCCAGACCTGGTTCTACTTGACATTGGATTGCCGGGCATGGATGGGATTGAAGCGCTTGGCAAAATAAAGGATCTTTACACCGATATACTCATTATTATGATAACGGCTTACGAAGATATCAACACCGTGATCTCTGCCATGAAACTTGGTGCTTACGACTATGTGGTGAAACCCCTTCACATGGATGCCTTGGAGGTCACCGTTCGCAATGCCCTCGAAGCAATAAGGCTGAGGAAAGAAGTTCAGACCCTCCAGGAAAAATACCTTAAGGAGAACCTCCCCTGTTTCATTGGAGAAAGCAACGCCATTCAAGACGTGATGGAATTCATAGCGATGGTAGCTAAAAGTCCTGACACCCCAATCCTAATTATTGGAGAAACAGGCACAGGCAAGGAACTGATTGCCCATGCCGTCCATTACAGAAGCCCCAATTTCAAGGGTCCATTTATGACAGTGAATTGTGCGGCCATTCCAAAGGACCTTATCGAAAGTGAGCTCTTCGGGTATGAAAAAGGCGCTTTTAGCGGTGCACGTGCATCAGGCAAAAAGGGTCTTATAGAAGAGGCGGCTAACGGGACCTTGTTTCTTGATGAAGTGGGCGACTTGAGCTTGGAGGCTCAAGCAAAGCTTTTACGATTTCTTGAGGGTGGTGAGTTTTACAGAGTAGGTGGGACAAAGAAGTTGCATATCCAAACCAGAGTGATCTCTGCCACAAACAAAGAGCTGGACAGCATGATCGAAGAGGACAGCTTCAGAAAAGACCTTTATTTCCGTCTGGGAGTTGTAAAGGTCCAGGTCCCATCCTTAAATGAACGGCGTGATGACATTATCCCAATTGCCAAGCACTACCTGTTGGAGTTTAGCGACAAGTTTGGGAAGATCTTCACCGGTATTTCACAACAGGCTGAGAGCGCTTTGATGGCATATAACTGGACGGGCCATGTTCGTGAGCTAAAAAACCTTATTGAAAGGGGGGTTCTGACCGGCAAGGGACCGGAGGTAACAATCCGGGATCTTGCTATAGAAGGACCGGATAAAGCTAGGACACAGAAACAAGCCAAGGATGGGTTTGCTTTTCCCCCGCTTTCTGAAACAGGTATCGATCTTGCTTCGACCCAAGAATCCTTGGAGAAGTACTATTTTGAAGAAGCACTAAGAATGGCCGAAGGCAATGAAAGTAAGGCCGCTAAGCTTCTCAATATGAACCACCACACCTTTCGTTACCGCAGAAAAAAACTTCAAATAGAATAATCCCCGCCCTCTGAAAACAACCCACGCATACCCAGATTCCTCAACAAATCTTTCCCAACGTTTGTTCTTCCCGACCTTTCTCAAACGATATAATGTGAGCTCCTCTTCGATTTCGAAAATTTGCGAAAACAGATTTCGAAAATTTTCTAAGTAAAGCCATGAGTAAAGATGGGTTTCAATTATCCAAACGGCTAAGAAGCTGAATTAACAGTTTTTACTTGGCTCCAATCCTGATGGCATACTTCCTGCTATGAGGAGGGTAAGCTGGGACAAAATGACCAAAGTCCCATCACTCAAGGGCTTAAATTGAGCGGTTGATAAATGTGATAGTCAAGGGGTGATGGACGAGAGGAGCTCAATCTACGGAGCTCCAGATTAGAATAAAAAAGAGGGAGGAATATACCATGTTAGTCAAAGATTGGATGAGTAAGAATGTTATTACCGTGGATGAAAATGATTCCATGTCTGATGCCACAAAAATCATGAAGGAAAATGATATTCGCATGCTCCCCGTTATGAAGAAAGGTAAGCTGGCAGGCATCATCACTGACGGAGATCTGAAGCGGGCATCCGCCTCTGATGCCACCACTTTAGAAATTCATGAGCTCCTCTATCTCCTTTCAACGATTAAGGTGAAGGAGATCATGACCAAGGATCCTATCACGGTACCTTTTGATTACACCATGGAGGAGACAGCAGAGATTCTTCTGGAAAACAAGATATCTGGTGTCCCCGTAGTTGACGATCGGGGCCATGTCATAGGTGCGATCACACAGACGGACCTCTTCAAGATGATGGTGTCGTTGACGGGTCTTAAGAAAAGAGGGATCAAGTTTGCCTTTCAATTAGAAGACAGACCGGGCTCTATCAGAGAGGTGGCTGACACAATTCGAGAGCATGGCGGCCGCATAGCGGCAATCCTGACTTCCTATGATGGCGTCAAAGAGGGGTATCGCAAAGTTTATATTCGCATGTACGGGGTAGATCGGGTTAAGTTACCCACCTTGCTGGAGGAACTGAGGGAAGACGGTGAACTCCTCTATATGGTGGATCTTCGTGAAAAGAAAAGGGAGATCTACGCCTGGTAGATCTCAATAAAAACCAATGAGAAATCTCTAAAGAAAGACCTTATGAACTTCACTTTGACCACAGTCTCCCAACTTTGTTTTGGACGATACTTGGAGTAATTAGCATGTATGAGTTTTTGTATTATCGAGTAAAAGATGTTATGACGTCGGACCCCACAGTGGTACGTCAGGACGTCATACTTTCAGAAGTGGAAGTCATCTTTGAAGAAAACGATTTCAACGGCCTTCCGGTGGTAGGTAAAAGTAATGAACTCATAGGCATGATCACCAAGTTGGATCTTCTAAAGGCCTTTGATTTCACGAAAAAGAGCAAAGTCCCGCATTATGACGCCGTCATGGCTCAAAGGGTCCTGGAGGTGATGACAAAGGAACTGCATGTTATGTATCCAGACACGCCCATTACAAGGGTACTGCAGCAAATGATCGAAACAGGGCACAAGAGTTTACCGGTGATCGAAGATGATCACGTTGTTGGGATCGTCGCTAGGGAAGATGTCATGCGGGCCTTAGCCCGGGCCGCAGAAGGACAACTTCCCGCTCGTTTGGGTTCGTCAACTATACAAGAGCCACTTGAAAACAGCAACATTTAAGAAATGCCTATGTCTACTCATTCTTTGAAATTGAGCTTTTAACAGAGTTTTTGACCCAGAGACTGTTATTTTCAATTTTTGTTTTAGATGTGAGCCTAGGAAGGAGATACCCTGATGTCAAAGCAAGGAAATAAAAAAATATTATTGGCTGTTGATGGATCTGATCACGCCTTAGAAGCCGTCAGATATGTGAGTAAAATCCCATCACTTCGACACATGGGCGTGGTCTTATTTAACGTGTATAGCAAAGTACCTGAGTCTTACTGGGATATCGAAAGGCAGGCCTCACCGGCTTGGAGAATGAAGGAAGTCAGGGCCTGGGAAAGGGAACATAAAAAAACGATTCAGGACCACATGGAGAGAGCCAAGAAAATCCTTTGGAGGGCCGGTTTTCCAAAGGACTTAGTGAAAGTGAAAATACATGGAAGAGAAATAGGCATTGCTCGAGATATCGTCAGGGAGGCAGAAGGCGGGTACAGTTGCGTTGTAGTCGGCAGAAAAGGCATGAGCAAATTGAAAGATCTGGTCCTGGGGAGCGTATCAACCAAACTTCTTGAGAAGCTTGATTTTGTCCCCCTTGTAACGGTTGGGAAAAACCCTCTGCCGGGGAAAGTTCTCTTAGGCTTCGACGGCTCAGAGGGATCCCTGAGGGCGCTAGACTACTTGGGAAGTATATTTGGGGATTCA
>JASFEQ010000127.1:0-10271 GCA_050124735.1 Desulfobacteraceae bacterium
TGCCTTATCCATTTTCATAGCAGGACATTGCTGCAAGCATAGGCCGCACTTTTCGCAAACGTCTCGGCTCTTTCCCTCAGGATCGAACGCATCGATATAGGTCTTTCTTGCCATTTTGTCTCTCCCTATGTACCTTTAATTTTAGCTTGGGTTTGTTTGGGGTCGAACCCTTTTCTCTATAATTACAAAAAAAAGTATTTTTACTCGGTAGGTTTAGGTGATTTATGCGATTTCCTGGCTGGATAACAATACAAAATTAATGTTATCGAGAAAAGTTTAAAATAACATTTTTTTCACAAATCCCGGTTATTAAAAAAACCGCTCTGATCCCAACATTAAATGTATTTCGATTTAATAAAGAGTAATGTTACTCGCCACAACATCCACTTCCCGAAAAGTGCATATTAGAAACGGTATACTTGCAAATTCCAGGCTTTCGAGAGTGCACGAAAAGCAGCAATCTTCTATTTTGCGCCATTTCAGCCACATACAAGATATAGACATTCTCGCCAAAAAACGCTATCTTGTGAAACTTCAATAAATCTGTGGACAAGTTAACCCCAAAAAGCACAACCTGACCTTTTAGAGTGAGCTATGGGTATGTGTCAACAGAAGGTGATGAAAGTTAAGCTTTAAAGGGAACTAAATCATGTTATTTTTCTTGAAGTATTGCCGGTAGCCTTCGACCGTGACTAGTATGAAATAAGGCCAATCCAATAACTCTGATCTGGCCAATGTAGAACCTCTTGCCAAGACTTCTATTAGCTTGCGAGCTGCCTTCTTCGGATCTACTCCAGCCTTCAGCGCCTTTAAGGCAATGTCCTGACATTCCCGTGCCTGATCTACGCCTAGTTGAATAATCCTGGCTGCTTCTCTGGTCGAACTGCCATGTGAAAAGAACACTAATTCAGGGTTGAGTCCCTGCAGTTTCTCCATGCTCTGCAGGGTCAAAATGGGATCTGAGCCCTGTGTAACGGACGGGAAAATAAGCTCTATCTCGGAGAAATACCCACCGAATGCGTCGCCGCAAAACAATCCCCGAGTCCTGGTGTCCAGGAAAGAAAGATGGTAGGGTGCATGGCCGGAGGTATCGATGACCTTGAGCTCCCTTCCCCCCAACGAAATACTTTCCCCATCCTCAACCAATGAAAATTTTTCTTGAGGGACTGCAAGCATCCTTCCGAATCGCTCCTCAGCGTCCTCCCCAAAGATATGCTTAAACCCTTGCATTAATCTAGCGATCATGGACGGATCTGCCAGGAATTTAGCGGCCCGAGGGTGAGCCACAACTTCCGCTTGTGGCATCCGCTGTGCCAAGAGCCCTGCCCCTCCAGCGTGATCTCCATGAACATGGGTGGGAATGATATATGAAAGCTCCTTCGCACCATAGCCCAGTTTTTCCAATGCTTCCAAGATCTCAGGGGCTTGAACAGGGCAACCTGTCTCAATCAGAGCCTTTTTCTCATCCACCACAAGATAGACTGTGCCTAGAGGAAAACAATCAAGCCCCCTTCCTTCGGGCTTGATCTCATAGACTTTATCCGCCACCTCTGTAATTAGTGCCATTACTCATCTCGCCTTGATCATTTTCCCCGCCGAATAGAGTTGAAATAGGAGCAAGGGATGTTTACTTGTCTAACGTAACTCCATTCTCATTATAAGAGCACTGATAATCGAAGCAAACAATAAGGCAAAGTGTGTATTTTGGGATAAGAAAGACAGTATTTTGCGCTTGATTTGCCGTGTTTTAGGATGGGGAAATAAAAAGAGTGTATATCAAACACGGCATTTTCGATAAGGAGCAACATCTAAGAGAGATTTATTCCACCAAACCCATATGTTGTGTTAATCCCCAATCTACGAAAAGCATATACTACGTGCCAAGATCTTCAATCAGGCAAATTGCATATTGCAAAAAGGATACTTGTAAATATCAAGCTTTCGAAACTCAAGGAGAATAGCGAGCGAAAACACATACAAAAGGCCGTACTTCTTGACGCTTAACGGGCCCGGCCTGTTCACCCGTTTGCGTTCATGCCACTGACGGATGCCTGGAACTTAACCAACAATGCGCAAGGCAAAATAAGGCGCCAGGTTGAACAGCCATATACCCATTTTAAACGCCGCGATACCTGCATAGTGAATGGCATCGAACCTATCCACAGACAAATTAAACCATTTACTATGCATCTTATAGGTCCAATCATGAGCTAGTGTGAAAAATAAAAACCACCATAGGAGTAATGCTATGTTTATTACTGCACACCACGCCAGAAAGCTGCGAACGACTTCGATTGTCATAATCCCTCCTTTTTTGGCAGTAAATTTTGATTTAGATAGGGCTGTTTAATGTCTAGAATATTCAAATCAAGAATTCTTGATGACGGGTGCAGTGCGCATGACTAAAACGGCTGGCCGTCTCACCGAACGATGCACTCCTTGACCCACGGCTCTGCTATGGACTGCAAGAACATAAGTTCATCCATATCATATCCTGGATCAACTTCCTTAAAGAACTCCGGATGCAATATCCTCGTATCATTAAACCGTTGAAGGACATAGCGATTCGCACCTCTGATGGTTTTTGCCACACACTCTATGATGCCTCTGTCCACGAAAGGCTTTACGCACGTGGTCCTGAATTCATGGGGAAGAGAGGACTCCATAATAATTTGGATACTCGCAGGGATGTGAGTTGAATCGTAATCTTTTTTTACGAATGTGGCGTATTGAGATGGAGCCGTCTTAATGTCCATAGCAATGTAATCCACCAGGCCCTCATCAATGAGATGCTTCAGCACTTGAGGACGGCTGCCGTTTGTATCCAACTTTACAGGATAGCCCATTCCTTTGATTTTTTCACAAAGAGGGGCCAGATCCTCTGCGAGCGTAGGTTCTCCTCCTGAAATGACAATCCCATCCAGAAGCCCTTTGCGCCGTTCGAGGAATTGGTAGACGCCTGACTCTTCCAAGGGGGATGAACACAACAGGTTGCCTTTGACGAGGTCTGGGTTGTGGCAATAGGGACAGTCGAAGTTGCATCCAGATAGAAAGAGGACACAGCTTACTTTCCCAGGGAAATCGATCAGTGAATACTTTTGCAAGCCACCCAAAAGCATAGAGCCAAATCTCCGGAGATTGGATTGAGATCGCCGCGTCACCCCCTAAAGAATCGGGGGCTCCTCGCGATGACTCGCTAACTTTTTTTGTTTTGCAGCCAAGAACTGTCTGTGGCTTTACGAACGCTATTTCCAATCGATAGATAATGAGTGTTGACAATATCCAGTATCCAGTATCTGGCAACCAGTATCCAGAATCATGCGACTTTGAAGGTCTTTCTTATATCAAATTCCGCTTGCTTGCCGTTGTTCCACTGCTTAACGGGTCTCAAATACCCCACAACCCTTGAGTAGATTTCCGTCTCTTCATGGCAAACACTGCATTTTTCATGTTCACCATTGAGGTATCCATGGGATGGACACACACTGAAGGTGGGTGTGAGGGTGAAATAGGGGAGGCGGTAATTGGTGACGATTTTTCGAATCAACCCCTTTATGGTCGCCACATCGCTGACCGCCTCGCCAAGATATATGTGAAGGACGGTCCCTCCCGTATATTTAGACTGTAAGTCATCCTGTAGCGTGAGGGTCTCGAAAATGTCGTCCGTATAGTTCACAGGAAGCTGCGTAGAGTTGGTGTAAAACGGCGCTGCCCCCTTTTTATATTCATCTTCATTGGCACAAAGGATTTCAGGGAACTCTCTTTTATCCAGCAAAGCCAGCCTGTACGATGTGCCTTCTGCGGGCGTAGCCTCCAGGTTGAAGATATCCCCAGTTTCCTCTTGTATCTTCGCAATCATTTGGCGCATGAAGTCCATCACCTTGAGGGAGAATTCCAGCCCCGCCCTACTGCCGATGTCTGTACCTAAGAAATTTAGACACGCCTCATTCATGCCTATGATCCCGATGGTTGAGAAATGGTTCTTCCAGTAAAGCCCTGTCCCTTCCTTCACCTCTCTCAAATAAAAATGGGAGTAGGGATAGAGATTCTTGTCTGTAAATTTTTCAAGGATCTTCCTCTTTATGGAGAGAATCTCCTCTGCGACTGACACCACATTCTTGAGGCGTTCAAAAAAGTCGCCCTCGTTCTCCGCCATGTATCCTATCCGTGGCAGATTGATGGTTACCACGCCAATGGATCCGGTCAGGGGGTTCGCCCCGAAAAGTCCTCCGCCTCTTTTCAAGAGCTCCCTGTTATCAAGACGCAGACGACAACACATGGATCTGGCATCTTCTGGGGACATGTCAGAATTGACGAAGTTTGAAAAGTAGGGGATTCCGTATTTGCCCGTCATTTTCCAGATCGTTTCAAGATTTGAGTTGTCCCAGTCAAAGTCGGCGGTGATGTTATAGGTGGGAATGGGAAAGGTGAAAACCCTCCCCTTTGCGTCCCCTTCCATCATCACCTGGGCAAACGCCTTGTTAATCATGTCCATTTCCGGCTGGAAATCAGCATAGGCCTCTTTGCGCTCTGTGCCTCCAATGATGACAGGCTGGTTTTTGAAGATCTCCGGGACGTAGAGATCCATCGTGATGTTGGTGAAGGGGGTCTGAAAACCGACGCGCGTGGGGATATTGATATTAAAGACGAATTCCTGAAGGGCCTGTTTCACACTTCGGTCGCTTAGATTGTCATAGCGCACGAAAGGGGCCAGGAGGGTATCAAAGTTGGAAATGGCCTGGGCACCCGCTGCTTCACCCTGCAAGGTATAGAAGAAGTTGACAATCTGACCCAGGGCCGACCTGAGATGCTTGGGCGGGGCACTTTCCACTTTTCCCTCCACGCCCTTGAAGCCTTGCATGAGCAGGTCTTTGAGATCCCAGCCAACGCAATAGACCGAAAGCAGACTCAGGTCGTGAATATGGAAATCTCCACTCCTGTGTCCATCTCTGATCCCGGGTGGGTAGATGCGGTTCAGCCAGTACTCTGAGGTGATATCCGATGAAATGTAGTTGTTGAGGCCCTGCAGGGAGTAACACATGTTGCTGTTTTCCTTGATTTTCCAATCGAGCCCCTGAAGGTAATTTTCCACCAGATCAACACTTGCCTTGGCGGCAATGCTTCTTATCTGGGCGTGTTGCTCCCGGTAAAGGATGTATGCCTTAGCCGTTTTGTAAAAAGGAGAGTCAAGGAGTACCCTTTCCACGATGTCCTGGATCTCTTCCACCTCGGGAACAGAATCAAGACGCAACTCATGGGCCAGGGTGAGGACGCGGAGTGTGAGTTTTCTCGCTTCCCTTTCTCCAAATTCACCCGTCGCTTTTCCCGCCTTGGCAATGGCTGATGTGATCTTGGGGGAATCAAACTCAACAATCTGACCGCCACGCTTTCGAATACCTTCAAACATCTACGCCACCTCTACAGGATAGAATGAAAAGAACAAGTCATAGAAATGAAATGGCAAAAGGGCTTTCTAGGAGGGCCTTTTTGAAAAGAATCATGCATGAATGTGCGGGTTTGCCCCCTTCAAGCAACGCCCGTCTCTTTGACGGAATCATATTGAATCACAATATATTGTGGTCAGTCAAGAAAAAAAATCAATATATTGAGCATCTGGTAAGATTTTTTTTTAGAGCTCACGACAAAGTCGCCGGAGGGAGAAATTATTGACATGACAGCAAAAGGGGAGTAAATGAGGCTTTAAGACAAGGTACGAAGCCCAGTTTTTGATGTTAAAAACGAATTCACAGACGGGCCATGGCGGCTGGAGGGATTGAAAGATCCTTCACTAAAGCTTAGTGGCCCGTTTTGCTTTACAAGCTTATTAAGGGAGGTGCAGCCCATGAAGAAACGGCTCTTCTTATGCCTGTTGGTGGCTCTCTTACTCGGTTGGAAAGGCCATGCCATTGCCCATTTCGCCATGATTATCCCTTCAGACAGCATGCTCGAGGAAGGGGAGAGGAGGGAGGTAAGCGTGACTCTCTCCTTTTCTCATCCTTTCAAAGGGGAAGGCATGGAATTGGAGAAACCCTTTCAGTTTGGTGTGGTCATGGCGCGCTGGAAAAAGAGTCTCCGATTTTTGCTCGAAAGGACAAAAGTTATGGGCCACACGGGATGGATGGTTGAATATCGGCTTGCCAGGAGTGGCGTTTACACCTTTTACATGGAGCAGAAACCCTATTTTGATCCGGCTGAAGATCGCTACTTCGTACACTACGCAAAGACCGTGGTTGCTGCCTTTGGGGATGAGAAGGGCTGGGACAAACCCTTGGGCCTTAAGACAGAGATCGTTCCTTTGACCAGGCCATTTGGGCTTTACGCGGGCAATGTTTTTCAAGGCATTGTCATGTTAGAGGGCAAACCTGTTCCATTCGCTCAGGTGGAAGTGGAATACTACAATAAAGCGGGGAACGCCGTGGCACCCACAGATTATATGATCACACAGATTATCAAGGCGGACGGCAACGGCGTTTTCACCTATGCTGTGCCAAAATCCGGTTGGTGGGGCTTCGCGGCACGCAACACGTCTGAAAAAATGCAATACTTGGGCCAGCAAAAGGATGTGGAGTTGGGGGCTATCCTGTGGGTGGAATTTCATGACTGGAAGGAAAAATAATTGAAAGGCCTCATCAAATCATGGTTGCGCCATTATTTGGTCTTGATTTTGAGGACTGAGCAGTGACATGATGACAATGTTGACCTGTGCAGGTTGGGATAAATGAATTTCGCTCGTAAGGAGGAATGGATATGGACGATGTTTATGCCCGCTTGGCAAACCATCTGAAAGATTTGATCATGGGATACCCATTTAGTGAGGCCCTTTTGGACCTTCTTAAGGAGACTTACAGCCCCATTGAGGCCCAGATTGCCCTGGCCATCCCCAATAACCTGGCGCCCTTGGAGGTGGTGGATATGAAAACCGTTGCCAGGAGCGCAGACCTGCCCGAGTCCACCGTGGCAGAGGCCCTGGAGTCCCTTGCCAGTCGCAACCTTCTTTTCACTTCTACGACCCCGGCAGGAGAAAAGGGCTATGCCCTTCTCCAGGTTGGTTATGGCATGCCGCAGTCCTTTTTCTGGGGCGGTCAGCAAGATGACCAGGCGAAGCGCATGGCCAGGCTGATCCTCAAATATTTTACGGTGCCCACCACCGGGAAGATTTACGGGGGTGTGCCCACCAAATCCTTCAAGTATAGTCCAGCCAATTTGTCTGTTGATGTCTCCATGCAAGGCGTCTTACCCCATGAGCAGATGGGCCCCATTGTGGATGGGACCACCAAAATTGCAGTGGCTCATTGCCCGTGCCGCATGTCTGCCAAGATTCTTGGCAGAACGGATTGCCAACACAGCCTGGAGGTGTGCCTGAAGTACGACGAGTTGGCAGAGTTCGTGATTGACAGGGGTCTTGCCCGCCAGATCTCAAAGGACGAGGCCCGCCAGATTCTTCAAGATGCTGAGAAAGAGGGTTTAGTCCACATGGTGGACAACACCCAGGGTCAAATCAAGCACACATGTAATTGTTGTGGGCATTATTGTTGGAATGTGGGCATCATCAGGCGGCGAAAGATCCCTCGGGATGCCTTGATGGCCGTATATTTTACACGTGCAACGGACTATGAGGAGTGCATAGGCTGTGGAGCCTGCGCAGAAATATGTCCCGTGGACGCGGTGGAGATGGTTGATGATCAGCCCCAAGTGGACCTGAATTGGTGCATTGGCTGTGGTGTGTGCGCCGTATCTTGCCCCACGGAAGCCATCTCAATCACACGTCGATCGGAAAAGGCCGCTCCGGAGAACTTCGCCCAACTGCATGAACGGATCAAGGTGGAGAGAGGATTAGATTAAACGCGGAAGTTGAACATATGAGGAATGCCCGGCCAGAGAAAGGTTCAGGGGATCACCTTTTTTATTTCAACAATTTCCCGATCAGTTCAAGCAAACCTTCCGGCATCATGGGTTTTTCAATATACCCGTCAGGGAGAGGGATGTGAGGGTCTTTTCTCATCATGCTTTCCTCAAATCGCTGGCCCCTGGCTACGCCGGTGATAATGATGACAGGGATGTCTTTGGTCTCCTCATCCTTTCTGAGATCGCGATACATGGCAATCCCCCCTTTCCCGGGCATCATGATGTCCAGAAGAACGAGATCCGGTTTTTCAGCCTTTACCTTCTCCATGCCTTCCACACCGTCCTCAGCACTCGTGGCTAAATAGCCATTCTCTTCCAAAACGGCGGTGGCGAAATCTATTGCCTCAGGCTCATCATCCACGATCAGGACCCTCTTTGCCATGATTTATAACTCCTTATATTTCTTTCCTGTATGGTAGATGCAGGGAAAAGGTGGTGCCCTTACCAGGGTCTGATTCAAAGCTGACCCTCCCACCATGTTCCTCAATCGTCTTTTGGGTTACAAGCAGCCCGAATCCACTCCCTTTTGAACCTTTCGTCGTAAAGAAGCGTTCAAATATCTTCTCCTGAATCTCTTTTGTCATACCCATCCCATTATCCGTCACATGGAATCGAATTTCATCCTTCCCTTTCTGAGTCTTTATGATGACGGACCAATCCTTTTCCTTATCGCCATCAAAAATACAAGCATCTATGGCATTGGTGACCAGGTTTAGTAGACCCCGGTGAAGGCCAGCGGGATCGAGGAAGCATATGTCTATGGACGGATCAAAATCTTTGACCAATTTGACACGAGATTTCTTGGCTTTTTCGTCCATGAGGTCAAACACATCTTGGGCAATATCGTTTGGGGAACAGGATTCCAGTTCGGGTTCACGTTCCCTGGAATAACTCAACATATCCATGACCAGATCCGAGATCTTTGCCACGTTGTTCTGGACCATGCCCCACCCCTTGGTCAAAAGAGGTTGTTTGTCTTTTTTCAGTCCCGTATTGACCATGTAAATTCCGCCCTCGAGGCCGTTTAAGATATTCTTGATGTAATGGGCCATACCTGCGACCGTTTGCCCCACAGCTGAAAGCCGTTCCCGCTCTATCAATTCCTTTTGTAGCAGTTTGATCTTCCGCAGATCCTGGAAGAAGCCCACGCTGCCAATCTCTTCTCCATCCTTGTAGAGGAGCGTGGCTGAGAGACGGATAGGCACCCTGTCACCATCCTTGCATAGAACCTCCACCTCCAGATCTTCCACCCTGCCCACCGCCCCGCGGTCCGGATCATACATTTGCTTCTTGATCTCACGCGCCACCTCGAAAGGGTGATATATCTGGGTAATGTGCCTGTGACCTATCACCTCCTCACTTGTGTAACCCATCAGTCTCTCGGCGGCCTCGTTGAAGATGAGGATGGTCCCCTCACGATCTATACCAATGATGGCATCAATGGAGCTCTCGATAAGATTTTTTTGAAAGTCATACACCTCTCTCAATTCCTCTGTCGCATCCTTAACCTTAACCTCCAGATTACCCGTATATTCCTTGAGCTTGCGTCTCATCCACAACACGTCCTGAGCACGCTTGATGGCGATCATAAGGGCCTCGTCTCTAATGGGTTTGTTGAGGAAGTCAGAGGCCTCCAGCTTGAGGGCTTCGATAGCCGATTCCATATCACCATGGCCAGTAATGACGATCACTTGGGCTTCAGGATCAAGTGCCTTGACCTGCCTTAAAACTTCAAGACCATCAATATCGGGCATCTTGATGTCTGTTAAAACAATCTCAGGGCGCTCCTGCCGAAACAACTCAATCCCCTTCTCCCCATCTTCAGCAGTAATCGCTTGATAGCCTTTCTGACCCAGGGAAATGCTCAAGAGTCTCCTGATACTCTCTTCGTCATCTATGAGCAAAATCTTTGTCTTCTCATTGCGGTCCATTTTCATCCTCGTCCCAGATGGGAAAACTGAGTTTAAAAGTGGCGCCTTTCCCTAGCTCACTCTCCACCTCAATGGTCCCCTCATAATCTTTGACAATACCATAACTAATAGATAGGCCCAAACCCGTTCCCTTTCCCACTTCTTTCGTCGTAAAAAAGGGCTCGAAGATCTTGTCTTTCAGATCATCCGCGATTCCAGTGCCCGTATCTGTGACAGTCACCACGACGCGGCCGTTTTCTTGAAAAGACCTAACCGTCAAGATGCTTTCAACATCTCCCCTTGCGAATTCCCCTTTCTTTGCCTCCATGGCATTCCGTGCATTGACCACCAGATTTATGAAAACCTGTTCCAGCCTGTTCGTATCACCCATGATAGGAGGGATGTCATGCTTCAGGTCGAGCACCACCTTGATACCGCGCAACCTCAGCTGTTGAC
>JASFEQ010000128.1:0-10264 GCA_050124735.1 Desulfobacteraceae bacterium
ACCGATCGATCCCTCCACATAGCCACACAATCCCATATTCACCACCCGAGACCTTTGAAAAACGCCCCCTTTTGCCCAATCTCCCGCCCGCCTCGCCTGAGCGGCTCGCGATGGCGGGCAGGCTGTGTCAGACTCAGATTTTAACCCGCCAAAGAGCTATGGCGGGTAAATCCTCGAAATACTGATCGTGTATTCCTGCGGTTAAAATCTTCGCCTTCCCCTCTGGGGCGTAGGCCCTACGGGCCGGAGGCTTGACCTTGAACAAAATTGGACATTTTTCAAAGGTCTCATATTTTAAGGGGAACGGTCTTAAGGAGCACTACGTCTCAGGGCTTCTTCGGTAGATGAGCATCCGTAAACTCCTTGGTAAGCATGATGGATTCAATGAAAAGGAAAAGCATCCATTGTGGTAATAGTGGGGGAAAGCTCGAGGAACGCCCACCTAAGGTGGACTCCAGGAGGGCTGTGAAAAAGGGAAGTTGACAAAAGCCTGAAGGATTGTTAATTCATTCTGAAAATTGTGTGTGGAAAGGAGACCTAAATGTCAGATCTTTTAGAGGTGACCGATGAGACTTTTGACACGGAGATCGTAAATTCCGATATTCCCGCTCTGGTTGACTTCTGGGCAGCATGGTGCGGTCCTTGCAGAATGGTGGGCCCGGTCGTGGAGGAGCTGGCCAAAGAATACGAGGGAAAGATAAAAGTGGCCAAGATGGACGTTGACCAGAACCGACAGACGCCCGCCAAATTTGGTATAAGGAACATCCCTACACTTCTCTTCTTCAAAGGGGGAGAGCTGGCCCAGACCATCGTAGGGGCCCACCCCAAGAGTCATATCGAAGAAGAATTGAAAAAACTGCTATAAATGCATGATATAATCATTATAGGCGGCGGACCGGCAGGGTTAACAGCCGGCCTCTATACGGCAAGGGCGCGTTTGAATGTTGTGCTGCTGGAAAGACTTGCTCCTGGAGGACAGGTCCTGAACACGGACTGGGTTGAAAACTATCCGGGGTTTCCTGATGGAATCTCCGGATTTGAACTGGTGGAGCGGATGAAGACCCAGGCGGAGAACTTTGACCTTCCCATTCAACTGGAAGAGGTGATGGGGTTAGAACTTTCTCGGGAAAAGAAGATTGTGATCACGAACAAGGGGCGGTTGGAGGCAAAGACCCTCATCATTGCAACAGGAGCGACACCCAAAAAACTGGGTATTGAAGGGGAAGACCTGCTTACAGGCAAGGGGGTCTCTTACTGTGCCACCTGCGATGGGCCCTTTTACAAGGATCAGGAAGTGGTTGTGATCGGTGGCGGAGACACAGCATTGGAAGAGGCCATCTTCTTAACCCGTTTTGCCAGCACGATTCATCTCGCCCACCGACGGGATGAATTGAGGGCCGTCAAACTGCTCCAGGATCGTGCCATGGCCCAGGAGAAGATCAAATTCATATGGGATACAATTCCCCTTAAGATCCTGGGTGAGAATGGGGTTGAAGGCATTGAGCTCAAAAATGTGAAGACCGGAGAAATAAGCCGGAAAGAGGCCCAGGGTGTTTTTATTTTTATAGGGACCAAACCCAATGCAGAGCTGATCAATGGAATAGTCAAACAGGACGAGAGTGGTTTTGTTATCTCCGACGAGAAGATGGAGACTTCTGTCCCTGGCGTGTTTGCAGCCGGGGATATCCGGTCCAAACCCTGGCGCCAGATTTCTACGGCCGTGGGAGAAGGAGCAACGGCCTCATTTTATGCAGAGAAATACCTGGAGGATTTGAATCAGGGTTAAGTCTCTACCATAGATGAAAACTCCGCAGAGGTGATTAAATTATTAGGTATGAATAGATCAATTCTTGTCATAAGGAATATACTTGTGGGAACGATGGTGATGTTCCTACTGGGAGGGTGTTCTCTCTACGAAAAATACCTTGGAGGAAAGGAAGACAAAAGACCCGCTGAACTCATGAGCGAGGGAATGAAAAATTTTGAAAGGAGTAACTATGAGGAAGCCACTGAGGCCTTTCAGCAGCTGAAAGACAGGTATCCCTACAGCAAGTATGCCATTATGGCAGAGTTGAAAATGGCCGATGGCCTTTATGAAAGAGAAGAGTTTGAGGAAGCCTATACTGCATATGATGATTTTGAAAAGCTTCATCCCAAGAACGAAAGTATCCCATATGTGATCTACCAGAAGGGCATGTGCAATTTTCGGCAGGTCACTGCAATCGACAGGGATCAGAGTTTTACTCTCAAGGCCAAGGAGGAGTTCGATCGGCTGGTAAGAAGGTTCCCCAGCAATGAGTATGCGAACAGGGCCCGAAAGAATATAAGGCAATGTTTCATATACCTGGCGGAATATGAACTGTACGTGGGCCACTTCTATTACAAAATGGGCAAGTACAGGACCGCCATGAACAGGTATACTTATCTTATTCAGAACTACCCCGATATGGGGCAATATCATGAGGCCCTGGATTACATCAACAGGTGCAAAGAGAAACTGAAAAAACAGGCGCCTCCTGTAGAGGAAACTGAAAAGGAAGACAAAAAAGAGAAGAAGTCCGCAGCACCCAAAATGTGGACGTTCTAAAGAGACCTTTGAAAAACGCCCCCTTTTGCCCAATCTCCCGCCCGCCTCGCCTGAGCGGCTCGCGATGGCGGGCAGGCTGCGTCAGACTCAGATTTTAACCCGCCAAAGAGCTATGGCGGGTAAATCCTCGAAATACTAATCGTGTATTCCTGCGGTTAAAATCTTCGCCTTCCCCTCCGGGGCGTAAGCCCTACCCTCCGGCCTGTAAGCGGGGCCGGAGGCTTGACCTTGAACAAAATTGAACATTTTTAAAAGGTCTCATTTTCGATTTTGGATTGGGGATTTTGGATTTCGAAATAAGGTATTGTGAAGAACAGTTTCGAATTTTTTGGAACACCTTGGGAGCGTCCCGAAAGAATTCGGGACTTGAGGCGAAAACCTCAGACTACTTACCTCCGCTTTCGATAAGTTCATAAACCGATTCGAGGGCGCGTCCAAGATCCTCGGGTCTGCTTCCCCCACCCTGAGCCATATCAGCACGACCCCCCCCTTTCCCTCCTACAGTGGTTGACAATTGGCTGATGATCTGGCCTGCCTTGAAACGATCCAGAAGATCTTTGGTGACCACGCAAACCAACATGGCCTTGTCCTCTTTCTTGGCGCCCAGGACAATAATACCAGAGGGGAATTTATCCTTCATTTGATCGGCGTATTCTCGCAGATCCTTTGGAGACGCGGCCTCCATCTCCCGGGAAAGGACCTTTATGCCATTGATCTCCCTCACGCCCTCAAACAAGTCTCCTGACTTTGATGAGAGGAGTTTTGCCTTAAGGGATGCGATCTGTCGGTCTCTTTCTTTCTGTTCCCTCAGAAGTCTCTCCACCTTCTCTTTTGCTTGATCCGGTATGGTCTTCAGGAGCAGGGCCACAGACTTCAGTGCATCATCCTGTTTCTGCACGTATTTAAAGGCCGCATCACCTGTTAGTGCCTCAATTCGACGCAGGTTAGCCCCTACCGCGCTCTCACTCACGATCTTGAAGAGCCCAACATCACCTGTCCTTGCTGTGTGGGTTCCTCCGCATAATTCCATACTGATTCCATCTCCCACACGAACCAACCGGACCTCTTCACCATATCGTTCTTCAAAAATGGCCATGGCCCCTGATTTCATGGCCTCTTCTCTCGGCAACACATCGGTAGACACGGGATAGTTTTCCCGGACATGCCTGTTCACAACGGCCTCCACCTCTTTTAGTCTCTCCTGGTCAACTTGGGTGAAATGGCTGAAATCAAATCGAAGTCTGTCCGGGGCAACCAGGGACCCTGCCTGCTTGACGTGGTCTCCGAGTACCTCCCTGAGGGCTGCGTGGAGGAGATGGGTTGCTGAATGATTGCGGGCCGTGGCCTTTCTTTCCTCCTCGTCCACTTTGGCCTCTATCTCATCACCCAATGAAAGGGTCCCTTCTTCTATTCTCCCCTTGTGGATCACAAAATCCTGCCCAAACTTCAGCGTGTCTTTTACCCGTAGTCTCATCCCGTCTCGGATCAGCCAGCCCGTATCTCCCGCCTGTCCCCCCGCTTCCCCGTAAAAGGGCGTAACATTGAGAATGACTTCCACCTCATCCCCTGCTTGGGCAGAAGATGCCTCATTGCCTCCCACAAGGAGCGCGATCACCTTTGATTGGGAATTCATGTTCTCATAGCCCACAAATTGACTGGAAACCCCTTTTGCGGTGAGTTTTCGATAGGCTTCCGGAACCTCTTCCTCTCCGCTACCCTTCCAGGACTCCTGAGACTTGCTCCTCTGTCTCCCCATAGCCTGGTCATAGCCGGCCATATCCACCACCAGTCCTTCCTCCCTGGCCACATCCTCCACAATATCCACAGAGAGTCCGTAGGTATCATAGAGCTTAAAGGCCAGGTCGCCCGGGATGGAGTCGCCTCCCTCATCCTTCAATGCCTCCAAGTTTTCCTTCAACACCCGCATCCCGTAGTAAAGGGTGTCTGCAAATCTTTTCTCCTCGTTTAGCACAACGCCTTGAATAAGACTCTTGGCACTGACCAGTTCTCCGTAATCTTCGCCCATAATATCGATCACCTTGTCCGCAACGAGATGGAGAAAAGAATCATTGAGGCCCAGCACCTGACCGAAACGTATGGCCCGCCGGATAATACGTCTCAGGACATAGCCCCTTCCCTCATTGGAGGGCATGATCCCGTCCCCTATGAGGAAAGCGGCGGCACGGGCGTGGTCCGAAATGACTCGGAAGGATATGTCCTGTTTTCTATCCTCTCCATACCTCTTTTCGGACAAATCCTCTATGCGGCCTATAATGTCCTTAAATATGTCCGCATCATAGTTGGACGTAACACCCTGAACAACGGCGGCCAGCCTTTCCAGACCCATGCCCGTGTCGATATTGGGGCTTGGCAGGGGATTCAGGTTGCCCTGAGCATCACGATCAAACTGGGTGAATACGAGATTCCATATCTCCAGATACCTGTCGCAGTCGCAACCGGGCGCACAATCCGGTTTCCCGCAGCTCAAGGCCTCTCCCTGATCGATCAGAATTTCAGAGCAGGGGCCGCATGGCCCTGTCTCACCCATGGCCCAGAAATTGTCTTTTTCACCAAGCCGGACGATTCTCTCAGAAGGAACGCCCATACCATGCTCCCAGATCTTGTAAGCTTCGTCGTCATCCTTGAATACTGAGACATATAGCTTGTCGGCGGGGAGCTTGTAGCCATGGGTCAAAAGCTCCCAGGCCCAGGCTATGGCCTCTTCCTTGAAATAGTCGCCAAAAGAGAAGTTTCCCAGCATTTCAAAAAAGGTGTGGTGTCTCGCCGTATAGCCCACATTTTCCAGGTCGTTGTGTTTTCCTCCAGCCCTTACGCACTTCTGAGACGTGGCGGCCCTGGTGTAGCCCCTCTTCTCTTCTCCTAAAAAGAGGCTTTTAAACTGAACCATCCCTGCATTGGTAAACAGGAGGGTGGGGTCATCCCTGGGTATGAGTGATGAACTGCTTACGATCTCATGCTGATGATCTTTGAAATATTCTAAAAACTTCTCCCTGATTTCTCTGAAATTCATCAATTCGCTCCGCCTTGTTCCTACTTCTTAGTCCCCTGCTCCTGTGGTTTCAGATCTTTCTCTTTAAGTCTTTTGATACCCGCCTTCTCTATGACAAGCGTGCCGATGCGATCTCTGATGTCCTGATTATCACCCAAGAATCTCTTCACATTCTCTCTGCCCTGACCGATCCTCTCTCCTTCAAACGAATACCAGGCTCCGCTTTTTTCCACGAGCCCGAGGCCCACGCCCAAGTCAAGGATGTCTCCTTCCTTGGAAATTCCTCGTCCGTAAATGATATCAAACTCGGCGTCTTTGAAGGGTGGAGCGATCTTGTTTTTCACCACCTTGACCCTGGTCCGGTTGCCCACCACCTCGTCACCCTCTTTGATGGCCCCGATGCGGCGGATATCCAGTCGCTGGGTGGCATAAAATTTCAGTGCATTGCCTCCCGTGGTGGTCTCCGGATTCCCGAACATAACGCCGATTTTCATCCTTATCTGATTGATGAATATGACGCACGTTAAGGATTTGCTGATGGTGGCGGTGAGTTTTCTCAAGGCCTGGGACATGAGCCTCGCTTGAAGGCCAATGTGCTGGTCCCCCATCTCACCCTCGATCTCAGCCCTTGGCACAAGGGCTGCCACTGAATCAATGATGAGCACGTCTATGGCACCGCTTCTGACCAGGATTTCCGCAATATCCAGGGCCTGCTCTCCCGTATCCGGCTGTGAGACAAGAAGGCTGTCCACATCAACCCCTAAATTCCGGGCGTAACCCACGTCCAGGGCGTGCTCAGCGTCGATGAAGGCGACCATGCCCCCCTGGGCTTGGGCTTCGGCAGCCACATGAAGCGCTAAGGTGGTCTTGCCTGAGGCCTCGGGTCCGTATATTTCCACCACCCGTCCCTTGGGGACACCACCGATCCCCAGGGCCAAGTCCAGAGCAAGAGAGCCGGTGGAGATGGCGGGTAGATCTATTACCCTCTCCTCGCTCATCTTCATGATGGAGCCCCGGCCAAACTGCTTCTCAATCTGGGAGATGGCCTGTTCCACTGCTCTCTCCCTATCCATAAGTTCTGCCATGCCTGTACCCCCTCTAATTATCAGTTAATCGTTATTAGTTATTAATTATTTGCGTTTGTTGACATGCGGGAAAAGCGGGAAAGGCGAGAAAGGCTATCCTTGTCTCTTTTCACGCCTTACTTCTTTTCGCGCTTCCAGCATTACTTGTTCCCAGTCAAAGGCCAAGCTTCCACTTTGGTGTAGACTGCGCCGGTCGGTTTCAAGTCACTCTTGAACAGGATCAGCTCTTTCAATGAGCAAACTGAACTGGATAAATCCTCATACCTTGACAGGAGCTGGTCCCCCTTAGAATCCATTTTCTTGGTCTTTCGAAATCTGGCAAGGGTTAGATGGGGCTTGAACTTTCTCTTCTCCTGCTTTATCCCAAAGCCTGTAAGGTGCTCCTGAAGGGCATCCCTGAAGTCTGACATGGGCTCCAGGTCCCCATCCAGCCCCAGCCAAAGGACCCTTGGATTGCGCCTGTTGGGAAAGCAGCCGATCCCCTTTAAAGACAGATCAAAAGGGCCGAATGTTTGACAGACTTCTTGCACACCCTGGGCGATCGCGGGAATATCTCCTGTTTCAATATTGCCCATAAAGATCACAGTGAGATGTATGTTGTCCACCTTTACCCATCTCGCATTCAAAGTGGATTGCCGGAGCTCTCCGGAAACCCGGGCTACCATATTCTTGATCTCCAGCGGCAGCTCAAAAGCTAGGAAGGAACGGATCTTCATTGAGGTATCTTCTCACCCAATCCAGGGCCATCATGGCGGTATTCGACTTGATCTGCTCTCTCGTGCCCCAAAATCGATACTTTCCCGAAAAAATCTCCTTCTCCACTGCAAGGCCAATATGGACTGTGCCCACAGGCTTTTCTTTTGTGCCCCCGTCGGGTCCTGCAATTCCAGATACGGACAACCCGATATCTGTGTGCAGTCGTTTCCTGACTCCCTGGGCCATTTCCCGGACGGTCTGCTCACTAACCGCCCCAAATTTTTCAAGCGTCTGTTGAGAGACATCTAGCAGGTCCACTTTGGATTGGTTGCTGTAGACGACCACACCTCCAAGAAAGTAGGTGGAGCTGCCCGGAGAATTGGTCAACAGATTTCCGATGAGGCCGCCAGTACACGATTCTGCCACAGAGATGCTCTGCCCCCTCTCACGAAGCATCTCACCCAAAACGTCCTCGATCCTCAGGTTTCCAGTGGCAAATACATAGGACCCTACGAGACGTCTGATCTCTTGCTCCATCCTGTCCAATTCGCCCATGACGGTGGGCTCATCGTGGCCCCGCAGGCTGATAGTAATGTGGTTTTCCGGGAATTGAGGGTAGAATCCCAAAATGACGTTTTCCCTCTTCCCCGGGAGGTCTTTTAAAAGCTCTGCGATCTTTGGTTCGGTGAGGCCATAGAGCTTCAAGATTCTCTGTCTCAGCACGGGGAGCGTCTTGTAATGGAGCAGGATCTCGGGGAGGACAAATTTGTCCATGAGGTAGCGCATTTGATCCGGCACGCCCGGGAGAAAATAGAGGCGGACCTTATCTTCCAAAAGTGAGAAACCGCAGGCCATCCCCTGCGGATCGATCATCTTAGAGCCCTCCGGCATCCACGCCATCTTTTCAAGAGAGGAGGACATCTCTATGCCTCTCCTTGCCACATAGCTTTTGATCAGTCGGAACATCTCGTCATTGAGACAGAGAGGTCGATCCAGGGTTTCGGCTACAATTTCATTGGTCACGTCATCTTCAGTGGAACCCAGACCGCCCGTTGCGATTACGAAAAAAGACTGTTCCACGGCCCTTTTCAAGACCCTTGAAAGCCTTTCTGCATCATCCCCAACCGTGGTAATTCGCGTGACTCGGAGCCCTGAGGCCGTGAGCCTTCCGGCGGCATACCAGGCATTTAGATCCAGGATTCTGCCCGAGATAAGTTCGTTACCGATCGTTATGATCTCACCTTGCATAGGTCAGACAAGATACTTGAAACTGGATTCTGGATACCGGAAAAATTAGGTAATGAACGAAGGAGCTCCCTAAATTTATCTAGCATCAAGCATCCAGGATCCGGCATCGGGATTCTAACTTCCCAGGCCCGATTCAGCGCTCCAAGCGTTCAGGGCCCCAGTTACAGTGTAAAGAAAAGGAGGACGAGCCTCAGGCCAAGATTTGCATAAATCCCGGCCATTAGATCATCCAAGACGACCCCAGCCCCTCCTTTTAAATTCTTTTCGAACCACCTGATGGGAAATGGCTTTGCTATATCGAAAAATCGAAACAGAACAAATCCCAAACAGAGCGTCAGCCAGGATAAGGGCAAGAGAAAAAGGGTCAACAAGAACCCTGCCACCTCATCCACAACCACCTCTGGCGGATCACTCCGTCCAAGGCATCTCTCGCTGAGACTTGAGGACCAGACAGCCAAGGGAACGAGAATGAGCAGGGCCAGTCCCTCATATAACTCCCCCATATGGCTCAGGACGAGGACCAGTGGCAAGGCTGTCAAGGTCCCAAATGTTCCCGGCGCTACAGGCATCAGACCAGCGCCAAACCAGGAGGCCAAGCAGAGGGCCGATTTCATGGAAAAATCGGCTTTTCTGAAGGCTTCCTTAAGGGTCAAAGTATCAGATTGGAGTTCAGACATCAAGCAGGTATTGGCGTCCGTTAGCTAAGTGCCTAGAGTGTGTAAAGTGCCTAAAATGCATAGAGTTTTAGCTATGCCTGCTCTCCCATCAGGCCGCTTTGAAGAGGAGCAGATTATCCTCGGCCCATGTTATTAAGCACCTTATGTTCAGGTCACTTTAGTCACCCTAATGTTTCAGGTTTTGTTTAGGGAAGTAACCCAGTCATAAACCTCCCGGATGGGGATCTTTCTTTCTTCGGCAATGTCTCGGCAGGCTTCATATTCGGGCAGGAAATAGGAGGCACCATCGGGGCGTAGAACCTCTTTCACCCTCATTTTTCCCCATGGGCTTTCCACCTCCACCTCTGATCTTGGGAGGACTTTTCTCTGACTATAGTGGAAACGGATGCCGAGGGTGGTACTTTCCCTGAAGAGGACATCCATGAGGATATCCCTCTGCTCTGGTTTACCTAGCACCTGGATGTGGATACCTGGCCGGTTTTTTTTCATCTGAATGGGGCAGAAGGTCACATCAAGGGCGCCCGCCTCAAACAGGCGAGCCATCAGAAAGCCAAGCCATTCCGGATTGGTGTCATCCAGGTTTGCCTCCAGAGTGACGACGGTCTCGACCTGTTTTTCTGTTTGGTCACGGCCTATGATAATGCGCAGCAAGTTTGGCCTATCAGGCAGCGTACGGCTGCCCACACCATAGCCCACCCTATCGATGGTCATGGAGGGCATAGAGGCGAAGGAACTGGCGAGTCCCTTTACAAGGGCGGCTCCTGTGGGCGTCACCAGCTCATACTCGAGTCCGGAAGCGTAAACCGGTATCCCTTTCAACAGGGCAACGGTGGCAGGCGCTGGAACCGGTATTCGGCCATGTTGGGTTTCCACAAACCCGGAGCCAAGGGGCAGGGAAGAGACAAAGATCGAGTCTATGCCAAGGCATTCTATGCCAAAGACACTTCCCACAATATCCATG
>JASFEQ010000129.1:0-10264 GCA_050124735.1 Desulfobacteraceae bacterium
TGTGAGACCATCAGGGTAACCATTGCCGTTGAAATGCTCATGATGCTGCAAAACAATGGGTATGGCGTGCGCATATGCGGCGATGGGTTCCAAGATACTGGCTCCGATGGCCGAGTGTCGGCGTATCGCTTTGAACTCCTCATCGGTCAGTTTTCCCGGCTTGTCCAGAATGCTGACAGGTATTCCGATCTTGCCAATATCATGAAGCAAACCGCCCCGATGCAGATTGTCCAACTCTTCAGGAGTAAGTCCCATGACTCGGCCAATTTGAAGCGCCTTTTCTGTCACCCTTTCAGAATGCCCTGCTGTCCAGGGAGATTTTGCATCCAC
This sequence comes from Desulfobacteraceae bacterium, assembly GCA_050124735.1. GTDB lineage: Bacteria > Desulfobacterota > DSM-4660 > Desulfatiglandales > HGW-15 > JASFEQ01. The sequence continues at coordinate 331 of JASFEQ010000129.1, forward strand.
GGCCCGAGCAAGCGCTCTCAAAGTGCCCCAATTGAGCGCATCCAAATCTTCAAGCAGTTGGGCGTTGGCCAGGGCCACGGCCACCTGATCTGCCAGTTGCCGGGCCTGATCCAGGTCTTCCTGGTCAGGTGTGGATGAACGAAACGAGCCCAGGGTGATGATCCCTGCCAGTTCCTTTTTAAAGAAAAGGGGGAGCAGTAAAACCGATTTGATGCCGCTTCCCATATTTTTGGCCAGATAGGGGGGAAGAGTTTCGGGCGAATTTATTAACAATAATTCCTGATTAACAATAAACCTTTCCAGCTCACCACTCGGGATTTCAATATTTTCAACCAATTTTAGCCGATGCTCGCTTTCCATAAAAGTGCGTCCCGGATTCTGCCCTTTCGGGTCAAGCAGGGTAACGCTGAAAGAATCGTAAGGGAGGAACTCGCGCATACGACTCAATACTGTTCTCACAATCCTCTCGGTGTCCAGGGCGGAGAGGATGGCCCGGTCTATTTCGGACATGGTGGTCAAGGCGTTAAACTGTCTACCCAATTGTCTTGCCATATTGTTAAATGAGTTGGCGAGTTCTTCAAATTCGTCACCGCTTGTGACCTTCACCCTGCTGTCGAAGTCTCTCGTGGCTATCCGGCGTGTGCCTTCCCCAAGTTGTTCGAGGGGGTGCGTTGTTCGTCGAATTTGGACGAAGGCAAGGAGCAATACCACCCAAAAGGAGAGGAGAACGATAAGAGGAAAGATCCGTTTGAATTGGGCCATGGGCTTATCAATAGTCTCGTTTGGAACAGTAAGGACTACTGTCCATTGGGGATGGGTTGGGTTATATTTTATGTTTAGGGAACGAAAACTCGCCTTATAGCTTTCCTTTTCACGTTTCCACTCAAATATGCCCCTGCCTGTGCGGGGCATGCTGTACTCTGGTCTTTCTCGCAATGTGGAAGGGGCTGGAATGGTGGAATAGATGACTTGATTCGAGTTATCCAATACAAAGAGTTCGGTCTTGTACGGGAGGATATCCTCTGGTTTTTGATTCAGGAGCCAGAGATATAGGGTGTTTATTTCTCCATATAGCATACCTTGCTTTCGGTCTAATGGGTTAATAAACCTCATCACGTACATTTTCATACGGGTGTCCGTGCTGGCATGGGTGAGCACAAGGGTATTGCCGGATCTGAGGTGTTGAGCCTCTTCAGCTGAAAGCGCTGGCGGTTTCTGAATCTGACCAAAACGGGGGAAAAGATCTCCTGAATGCGCGATGAACGCAAGTCCATTAAACCGGTTCTCTAAATCTTTGCCATATTCTTCGCTTGTGCTCCCCGTGAAAGCGCTGGAGCCTAGAATAGGATTGGCGCACAAGGCCTTGAACTCATTTTCCAGGATGTTCATTCGTTCCAAAATGGACATAACCAGCACCTTGCAGGATTGATGCAGTTGTCTTTCATTCTGCTTGTCCAGTTCACCACTTACCCGGGTGAAGGAGACGATTGCCAGGGTTGAGATGGGGACGAGGGCACAAAAGACAAAGAGCCCCATGATTCGCCGTCCCACCTTGCTCTTGAGGAATGTTTTTTCTATTTTCATGGCATACTGACTGGCTAAAACTCGGAAGCGAGCCCTATGAACCTTCCCTCACGGGCCCGGAGGATGTCATCGTGGCTATCCTTGTTGTGGAGATGCTGCGCACTCTGTCCGTCTCTGCCCATGCTGTAAAGGTCATAATCGTCATTCAACGGATTGTCCCACTGGTCCTTGCGCCTACCCCCAACACCTGGTCCGGAAAAGGTCTGATACTGGTATGGTCTGCCATACGGATCCATGAAGCTTCCCCGTCCTATATCAGTAAGGTCATTGGGCAGAGCATCCCGGTCTATCTCATACAGCTTTATCTCTTTCTGAATGATGGTTATATCCGCTATGGCCTTGGTGATTCTCGCCTTGTTCATGAAACCTGAATAGGTGGGGATCCCAATGGCAGTGATTGTCCCCAAAATGGCGATCACGGTGAGCAGCTCAACGAGGGTGAAGCCTGCGAGAACCTCTGTACGGCTCATTTTGACCAATCTCACTATAAGGGTCGAGCCGACTCTGTGGGCATACCTGCTACCACAAGCCAATAAGGCTTTGGAACGATGAAAAAAACCCTTATTGAGACCATTTCCAAACATCAATCGTCGCTATCCTATCAGCATGTAAAAGTTGGGGTTTGTGGATCCATCACAAGAACTTCTCATGGTTAAGTCTCTTCCTCTTCGGGCGTCTCCTCTCCGTTCCCTGGCTCTTCCTTTGGTACGGTGAAATATCGAGAAGTTTCTGCAAGCGTTTCCAGGTGGTGGCGGTGAAGGCGCAACAAGTCCTCACGGCTTTCCTTCCGGTTGTTTGCATTGGTGCCCGTCTGCTCCAACGCATCCAGAGACCTCAAGGCGTTTTCGGTCGTCTGTTGCACGCTTCTCCATTTTTCAGACAGGCTCTCCAACATGTCATTGAGTGCCGCCTCATCTTCGTGGAGATAATCTTTTTTCCTTATTTTTACTCTTAAATTCAGGTCTCCATTGCGCACCTGCTCATAGACTTGCCGGAAACGGTACAAAGGGCCGATGAGTCTATGGAAGAAACGGAACGAATGAAGGGCAACCAGACAAATGACAAGGAAGATGGCGGGCCAAACTCTCGCATGCAGAGTAAGCATTTTGTCGGCCGCAGCCGCCCGAGCGTGAAAAGAGAGGGATTGGTCTTGCAGTCGCATAATGTCGGGTACAAACAGAAAGGCCCCCAAAAAAAGAACAATCACAAAGCTGTAGACAATGATGACGGCCAGAAACCGATACTGGAGTGACCGGTTGACAACAGGGAAACGCCTACGCTGGTTCTTAGCTAGCATGACATCTCCTTTCTTATGGTTCTTGCCTTCTCAGTGGAGATTCTATCCTTTCTCACATAGATCTTTTCCAGTTTATCCAAATACACATCCTCTTTCTCTCTCCCCCTTAACAAAAGATCATTGAAGGCGTCTCTATACTCTTTGATAAAGTCCAGGCTGGGCAGGCCCATCTCCTTTCGCATACCAATCTCAAGGGCTTTCGCCTCTTCCGGGGCAAGCCCTTTTCTGGATGCGATCTTATCCAAATACGATCTCTCCGATGAAGTGATGTTATTCTTGGTCAAGAGACTGAATCTGAGCAGTTCGGAATACATCTCATAGGGCGCGTCCTCTTTTATGGCCAGAGAGAATTCCAGACAACTCTGATGTCTGTTGTTGGGATCCCTGTTTAGTGCGTTCAATATGGCGTCTTTTATGTGAGGAGGAATATCCTCAAATTCGTCAAGAATCAGTCTCGCCTCCTCAAGGGAACCCTCCAAGTGATATTCTAACAATTCCCTGGCCTTGATTCTGTCTCCTGAAGGAAAACTTGCCGTTAGCATGTTAAAGAAGGTCACGCCAAGGGAATAGATGTCGGATCGGGTGTCCACGTCTTCCGCCAATATCTGCTCTGGAGACATATAGACAGGCGTCCCAACGAGTGACATCTCTCCCTTTTTGTTCTTTCCGTAGCGAGCGATAAAAGCAAGGCCAAAATCGGCAACCTTGGCCCTTCCTTGCTGATCCAAGAGGATGTTGGAGGGCTTAATGTCCCCGTGTATAATTTTATATTTGTGGGCAAATCCAATCCCTTCCAGGATCTGCAGGAAAATATGAACAGCCCTTTGGACAGATAGGGCCCCTTTCCCGCCCTTGCTCTCGCGAATGGCCTTTGCCTTTCTTATAACCCTCCCCAAATCCGTCCCTCTTATGAGCGGCATGACGATGCAGAGGTTATTTTCATGGTTGAACATCCTGAGAATCTGAACAATATGGGGATTGTCCAGATTGGCCTGTATCCTTGCCTCTCTTAGGAATTGCGTCTTAAAATGCTCTCTCTCGCTATAGCGTGGCTTTATTGTCTTGATGACCACTTTCCTCTTCAGGGCTTGATCTTCCGCCAAGAAGATCTCCGCCATTCCCCCTTTTCCTAGAGGCTTCTCAATCACGTAATCCTCTACTTCTTGTCCCGTTCTGAATGTGGGTTTTGTCAATGAATGACCTCCTGCCCCATTGTGCCCAAAGAAGGGGATGAATCAGTTAAGCGTTGTCAAAGGTGATCGTTTAGCCAGAAATTGGGGCGCTTTTCTGGCCTGCAATGGGTTTAACCTTTTTCCACTTCACGTCTATTTGATTTTTCAGTCTTAGCACTCCGCCTTTTGCGGGGTCATAATAGAAGGAAAAGTTATATTTTTGCTCACGAATATTCTCGTAGCGTATGGTACATAAAAAATGTCCTCTCTCTCGAACCCGTTTCATCTTTATAACAAAATTTGTATCAATATGCGCTGCCACATGGCTGTTTATGAAAATAATGTAATCTTTGGTCAACTCAATAGTACAGTCCTTATATTTGGGGGCAGAGGTTTTCCACACCCCGATCAGTTCCGTTGGTACGCCTTCAGCCCCCCCGGACAGACATCCGATAAGGGAAGACAAAATGGCGAGTGTAAGGAAAATGCCTTGTATTCTCATGATCCCAAACATGATCAGAACTCGGAAGCTGGCCCTATGTATATGCCGTCGTTGGCCCGGACAATGTCATCATGGCTTTTGGGGGCCATAATGGGTGGTTCGCTTTGTCCGTCTCTACCCATGCTGTAAAGGTCATACTCCGTGTTTAGCGGCACCAGGAACCGGTCCTTCCGTCTCTTCTCCTTTTCATCGGTATTGGTAAAATTGTGGTATTGATAGGGTCTGCCGTAGGGGTCCACCAGATCCGCATCCCTTATGTCACTTAGCCTGCGGGGCAAGACCTTTTTGCTCAGTTTATACATCTGGATTTCTTTCTGCAGGGTGCTTATGTGTTCTGCGGCCCTAGTCATTTTCGCCTTCTCGATATAGGTTGTATAGAGAGGGATACCAGCGCCAATCAACGTAGCAAGCAGGGCAATCACGACGAATAGTTCAATAAGCGAGTAGCCACCAAGAAATTGGGATTCTGAACTTCTCACCCATCTGGACGAATCAGGATGTGTCATATTTTGTTGAGTGACCTTCAATATCATTTCTCGCAAATATCAAGCATTGGTGCCGTCGTCCTTTTGTTCCCCTTTGCTCACCCGGAAGTATTGAGCCGTATCCAGCAATTTTTCCAAGCGTAGTCGGTGGTGACGCATCACCGCTTTGTGGGTTTCGCTCCAGTTGGGGTCTTGGTTCACTTTCCTCTCCAACTCGGCCAGAGATTTCAAGGCCTCTGCACCCGCCTGTTGTATGGTTCTTACTCTTTCAGTAATCATCCCCAACATTTCATTGAGCTCACCCTCTTCCTGGTGCAAATAGTCCTTTTCCCTTATTCTCACAGTGTGGCTCAGGTCCCCACTCCCCACCTGCTTAAAAACCGAGCGAAAGCGGTGCAGGGGGCCGATGAGCCTGTGGAAGGAACGAAACGAATGGAATCCAGCCACGCAGATAATGGCGATCACAGCGGGCCAGACTCTTGCATGCAAGGTAAGTATCTTATTGGCGGCACCCGCTCGGGCTTCCAAACTGAGGCTGGCATCCTGCATGCGAATAATATCTGGCACAAAAAGGAAGACGGCCAAAAAAAGCACTATGGTAAGGCAATAGATAAGGATAATGGCGAGAAATCTGTATTGGAGTGGCTTATTGACAATATAGGAACGCCGACGCTGGTCCCGTTTTGTCATGAATTCTCCTTTCATTTGGCCCCGCATAAGTACGCGGGATCTTGCAGATCCCGCGTCACTCCAATCTAATGGAGTCTGTAGTCATTGAAGATTTCGAAATAGGCGCTGCTTTATTAGGGCCCTTTATTGCAGAGCCGAAGAAGTTCAAAGGCCGTTGCGATGTTTAACCAAATAGAGATAAATAATATTATAAATAGTTAAATGAAAATAGTCAATTATGAAGCGCCAATGGCTCTGTATATGGGGGACTTGTCTATTTTCTTGCGGTAGTCCCCAAGAATGTTCTAATAAGGGAGGATTTTGGAAGGGTAGCGGGATTCGCTTCATGAGACGGGAGGTTAAATGATGGGTAAAGGCTTTTGGGCATGGATCGCCTGGTTCCTATTTCTCTTCCTCTTGGATTTTGTCGTTCCATTTATTTGGCTCAAGAATATGCCCAAGATATCGGGGAGTTTTCTCTTCTGGATCCTATGGATCAGTGTGGCCATTGGGAGCATGTTTTTGATCTTCTTGAGATGGCGAGAGCCACAAGAGCGCGAGGAAGGGGGCCAATTATGAGTGAGACCATGTTCGCTTGGTTGGGCATTGGCCTTTATATTATCCTTGGCCTTACCATCGCCTTCATGGCGAGGCGAAAACTTGGTCAAGGCATGAACGAATTCTTCTTGGGAAATCGTCAGATTGGCGGTCTTGTTTCCGCACTGACCTATGCGGCCACCACGTATAGCGCATTTATGATGGTAGGGCTCGCCGGTCTCACGTACAAGCTCGGCGTCGGAGCCCTTGGTTTTGAACTCACATACCTTTGTGGACTCGTCTTGGTGGTCTTCTTTGGTCCCCGTTTCTGGTTGGTAGGGCGCAAGTTCAACTATCTGACCCACACGCAACTCCTGGCGGATCGGTATCAAAACAGGGCTGTCGGCATTGTGGGTACAATTCTGTGCCTTATCTTTCTCATCCCTTATGCGGCTGTTCAGGTGATGGGCATCGGCTATCTCCTGTCAGGGATTTCCAAGGGGGCCATCCCCTTTTTGGCCGCGATGGTCTTGGCTGTGCTGCTGGCCCTTGTCTGGTCTAATGTGGCGGGATTGCGCTCTGTGGCATGGACCGATGCCCTTCAGGCCGTGATCATGCTATTGGCATCCATTACGGCTGTCTGTTTTCTCGCTTATGGGGGATTTGGTGGGTTCGGTGGATTTGTGCATCAGATGAATGAGAAAATCCCTCAACTCCTAGCCGGGGCTGGCCTCTTTAAATTCAACCTGTTTTTCGGACTCGCACTTCCCTGGCTGTTTTTCTCCGTCTCCAATCCGCAAGTGACCCAAAGACTCTTCATACCCAAATCGGTCCGGTCGTTCAAGCAGATGATCGGGGGATTCTTGGTCTTCGGGTTTATTTACACCATTGTATCAGTTATGTGGGGTTTTGGGGCCAGGTTGTTGATTCCTGGGCTAGATAAAGCGGATAAGGCCACGCCAGCGCTTTTGGCCCTTCCGATCATACCAAAGCTAATCGTCATTGTCGTTATGATAGGCATTTTGGCCGCTGCGATCTCCACCATCGATTCCATACTGCTCACTTTATCCTCCATGTGCGCCCGTGATATGTATAAGAGCGGAATCAATCCCGCAGCCTCTGAAGAGATGGAGCTTCGCCTGGCAAAAACTGCGATCCCCATCCTGGCAATCATATTCTTTATTTTCGCCTATTGGGCCGCAGGCAAAACCGGGCTCGCATTCATGATCGCTCCCCTTTCTTCGGCGGCTTCTGCCGGGCTTTTGATGGTCGTCCCGGCCATCATAGGCGCCTTTTTTTGGAAACGGGCCACCGCAGCAGGGGCCTTGAGCAGTATGATTATGGGTGCCATTCTGGTCTTGGTGCTCCAACTCTCAGGGAGCAAACCCTTGGGACTATGGCCGGGGGTTTGGGGGTTTATGCTATGCCTCTCTCTCTATGTTCTGGTGAGCCTGCTGACGCGCGCACCTAAGGAAAAGGCTGAAGAGTTCATCAATTACCTCAAGGAGGCACTTCCCAAGGGAAACTTCCTTTAGGATTTTCACAAAAAAAAGGCAGGGCGGTTAACCCTGCCTTTCTGCTGATTTCAGAGGCGTCAATATTTATCGAAGGACTGTTTAAGCGATCAGAATGCTTCTCCGGTCCTGGCCACTTCTCCGATCGATCCAGCTTCTCCGATCTATACGCGACGCCCGTGCTTTGCCCTTTTTCCGTTCAAGGCCACTTCTTCGCTCTATTCCGCTCCTTCGTTCTTCACCACTTCTCCGATCAATACCCCTTCTTCGATCTTCGCCGGATCGTCCTTCAGGAACATGCTCGTGATGGGCAATATGTCTTCTCTCAATTCCAGAGCGTCTACCACTCTTTTTCATGCTTCCCCATCTTAACCGAGCGGCAGCATATAGTCAGCGAGCCTGCTCGATGTTTTTCGCAAGTTAAGGCAGAGCAGACGGGCGATTCCTTTCAGAATCTTGACCCCTATCTTTGAATGCTCGGCCAGTATATAATCAAAGTTCTCTCTTGACAATGTGAGCAGGGTGGCCTTTGTGCGGGCTTTCACACTTGCAGAGCGGGGGAGGTCATCAATTACGGACATTTCGCCGATTGAACGTCCTTTTGACAGTGTAGATATGACGATGTCCTCTCCCGTTTCCGATCTCTTAAGCACGTCCAGCGAGCCCTCCACCACGAAACAAACATAATCCCCTGGATCGCCCTCTTCAAAAACAATTTCTCCAGGAGTCAGCTCAATAAAGTTCAGGTATGTTTCTATCACCATCAGTTCGTTATCCTTTAAAGTACCAAGTATAGGGATGTTAAGAATAAGGAACTCGATGATGGCTTGTGACATCACCCGATCCGCCTCTTGCTTAGTTTCTCCCATTTCTGATGCCTCCAAATATGCAGCTTTTCATTAACTTTCACAGAATGCTTAGTGCAATGTCCCAGTCTTTTCTTTCGCATAGAGCAATGCATTCTCTATGGCAATCGCGGCCGAGCTACTCAAGGCGGTGAGAAGTGAAAGGTCGTCATTTCGAAATCCATGGGGTCGGTTCACCGAGTCCACGTAGATAACCCCCCTGATTTGAGATCGGCTGATCAAGGGGACGCACATCACAGACCTCACCCTCATCAGTTCCATACTCTGAGAACGATCAGCTTCATCCTCACTAAGGGTGTCTAACATCATAATCGGTTTGGCCTGTTTTATGACGCGCTCAACAATGGTCCGGCTGTATATCTTATGGGTAGCATCACCGGGCTTCCGACTCTTAGGGATCACATCTGAAATCTTCTTTGTCTTAGGATCAATGAGGATAATAACTCCCCTGTCCACCCTCTTGAGAAGATCCAGAATGGCATCCAGGATCTTGTGTAAAATGTCATTGATGTCTGTTGATTGTATAAGGGCATCGGATACCTTGTTAATCAGTTCCATGTTTTTCTGCGAAGTCATGGGCCTGTCCTGTACCACGATTGTCTCACTTTCAGTGATCTCCTTGGAAAGATCGATGGAATCCAGAAACGGTATCACATCCTCTAAGCATGCCTTGCCCAGACAAAGAACACTCATGCCAAGCACAATAGGGACCCCTTCTCCCACTTCATGTTCAACGCCAGGGCGTATCTGTTGTCCATTTACAAACGTGCCGTTTTTGCTTTTTAGGTCCTCAACAAAATATTTTTCGCCTTTCTTAAGTATCTTGATATGTTTGCGAGAAATGAATTTGTCCTTCATTTGGATGTGATTATCAGGAGAGCGTCCTACGTATAGGATATCAGATTTGAGGTCGAAAGACTGACCTTCATCTGATCCGTCCATCATATAGAGTTTAATCATGAATGATTTTCCTTTTTCAAGAAAACTAAACCCAACTTGGTATTACAGATCTTAAATTTGCTATATTTTCTCATAAAAAAGAATACAGAGTCAATATTATTCCTTTCACGTCCAGTTGGTTATCCCTTCGACTCGGCCGACCCTTGGAGAAGGGTATATCTTAGGCGAATGCGCCCAGAAAAAACAATCAGTGCATCCCTGATTTTTGCTTTCCAAATTCCTTAAACCTGCCCGTTTGAGCCTTCCGCGAGCCGTTCGTCTCCGAGTTTCTCGACTCTACTCGAAGCCCTGAGTTCATCGAACGCATGAATCGAAGGACTTAGCCCATAGGTGGAGAAAAACACCCCC
>JASFEQ010000130.1:0-10181 GCA_050124735.1 Desulfobacteraceae bacterium
TTTGGTATCGCTGTCTCATCCGAATTGATGGCTATTCTATCCATCGTCAAGGACCTTGCGGATCTCCGCAAACGCCTCAATGAGATCACCGTGGCCTTTGACAAAAGCGGAAAAGAAGTCACCACAGGCGATCTTCAGGTGGGCGGCGCCATGACCGCCTGGATGCGCAACACCATTAACCCTACTCTCATGTGCACTGCTGAATACCAGCCCTGTATGGTCCATGCGGGTCCATTTGCCAACATCGCGGTGGGCCAATCATCTATCATCGCAGACCGCATTGGTCTTAAGCTTTTCGACTATCATGTGACCGAGAGCGGATTTGGCGCGGACATCGGGTTTGAGAAATTCTGGAATGTGAAATGCCGCTACAGCGGACTCAAACCGCACGTATCTGTCCTGACCACCACCATCCGAGCCCTAAAGATGCATGGCGGCGGACCCAAAGTGGTAGCGGGTTTACCCCTTGATCCTTCTTATACCAAGGAGAATCTGAAACTTGTGGAAAAGGGTATACCCAACATGGTCCATCACATCAAAACCATCCGCAAGGCAGGGATCAATCCAGTCGTATGCGTCAACGCCTTCCATACGGACACCAAAAAAGAGATCGCTCTGGTCCGCAAACACGCCGAGAAGGCTGGAGCACGATGCGCAACATCTACCCACTGGTCCGATGGCGGAGACGGAGCCGTCGAGTTTGCCGAGGCTGTGAAGGAGGCCTGTGATGACAAGTCCAACTTTAAGTTCCTTTACCCCCTAACTATGAAGCTGCGTGACAGGGTAGATAAGATCGCCAAGGTGGTCTATGGGGCCAAAGGGGCTACCTGGACACCTGAGGCCGAGGCCAAGGCCAAGATGCTCGAGAGCGACAAGAAATATGACGACTATGCCACCATGATGGTCAAGACCCATCTGAGTCTCAGCCATGATCCTGCCCTGAAGGGCGTTCCCAAGGGCTGGACGCTGCCCATCCGGGATGTGCTCATCTATTCTGGGGCCAAGTTCCTTTGCCCTTGTGCGGGAACCATCAGTCTCATGCCGGGTACAAGCTCTAACCCAGCTTTCCGCCGTGTGGATGTGGATCCCAGGTCGGGCAAGGTAAAAGGACTGTTCTAATAAAATCCCCGCTCCAGCGGGATTTTATATATCGCGGCTTCGCCGCTCTAAACAGCGACGAAGTCGCGTTTCATAAAATCATCGAACTCTGTTCGATGATTTTATTTTTGTGAGGGTGAAAGAGCCGCCCGGCTCTCGCACAACCTGCAACCCGAACATGGTGATTGTCTCTGTCAGCGGCCTGCCAAAAAAGAAATCCATCTCCTCCGGATTCAAGGCAAGTTTATCTGCCACAAATGGCCTGAGGTGATAATCGAACTTTAGAAGACCGAGGATCTGCTCCACAGCCTCTTCACCCTCGGATTCGATCTCTCTCACAAGCCTCTCAAGGAGCGCATAGCCACATCTCCTCTCGTGCTCTTCCATCAACCCCAAAAGCACCTGGTCTTCTATGGCCTGCTTCCTCATGAGTTTTGGGCCCTGGAAAACCTCCAGAAATTCGGCAGTATCCCAACACTTCAGGACCGCACACTGCAAAGGCCTGTGTTCATAGATGGTGCACGATTTCCCTGGATCATCATAGAAAATGCATACCCCGCTCTCTCCTTGTCGCTCCCTCACCTTAACCAGTTCTGTCTCGGTAACCACAAGGCCCTCGTTGATGTTATCTTTCACCAACTCCCCCTTCCTTATGGTGTATAGATCCTTTTTCCCAATCAGGCCTTTGTTGACCAGATTCAGATCTTCCACCTGGAGTGTGGGGCTTCCCTTGAGACAGCATTCTCCGCATCTTATGCAATGGTCTCGGGGTTTTTCCATATCTAAATCTCGATGTAAGCCAACAATGACCTCTAAAAGGTCCAAATTGTGTTCTATCCTACTTAATTCATCGCAGAGACGCCAAGATCGCTGAGTTATATTACCTTATTTTGCTTTTCGCTGATACCCGCCCACCTCGCCTGAGCGCCCGTCCGCCTCGGCTGAAGCCTCGCGATGCCGGGCGGGACAAGCTGGCGGTGAAAACACACCACATGACTTACTTACCAGCACACTATAGCTTTGGACATCAGCCCACCGATGGTTTAAGGTATGAATTAAAAAGGACTATTCTTCACGCGAAAGAATAGTCCTTCCCTGCAAATGATGAAATTAGCTTCCAATGATGTCCAAAAAACTACCCGATCTTGAACGCCATGGCAGCGGCTGTATCTCCTGCGGCGCAACCTGCCCAGAGCGCATAGCCACCACCAAGTATCACGACTTCCTCAATCAACTCGGCTATGAGCCTTCCCCCTGTGGGTCCCTGAGGATGACCGAAGATGATGGAACTCCCATAGTTGTTCATCCAGTTCACATCAAATCCCATCTTTTGGGCCATGTTGAAGTCATTGACGGCAAAGGGATTATGCGTTTTCAGCGCCTTGAGATCCTCCACCTTCAGCCCGGCGCCTTTAAGCGCCATCTCGGCCGCAGGCACCACGGCTTCGGCCATATGCGCCTTTCTGGTCCGTGAGAACCCATACGAGAGAATCTGGATCTCAATCTTCGGATCCGCACTCAGTTCCCTGGCCTTCTCTTGCGTGGTTACGATAAAACCGCAGTTTCCATCGGCCGGATGGGTCTGTGATCCAAAGGTGTGGACGCCGCCCGGGAGGACCGGTTTGAGTTTGGCTAGGCCTTCGGCCGTCGAGGGCGTAACACCCTCATCTTCCTCTATCAACTTCGTCTGCTTTCTGCTGAGCCTGACCTCAGCCGGGAACATGTACCTTTTCTGGAAGGCCCGGTCATCTTTAAGGGCGTCCTGGTATTGTTCATATCTCCTCAAGGCCACGGCATCACATTCCTCTTTTGTTGCCCCAATCTCCTTGGCCACATTCTCCGCCGTCTGGATCATTGCACCCCCTGCCCAGGGATCCTTGCTGAAGTGATCCATCATCCAGTTTTCCGACAGCACCTCTCCCCCAGGTCCCATGGGATTGGGCCACACTGTATGAGGACCATTAGAACAGCGATCCGCCATCAGGTTGAACACGGTCTGATACAATCCTGTTTCCAAGTTGGCGGCAGATAGATGCATGCATGTGGCAGACGTGGTGCAGGCCTGATTAAGCATGAGAGCCGGCAAGTTCTTCTTATCATCGGCTAACATGCCCGCGGCCCAGTTGTGGCTGTAGAAAAGGCCTGGCTGGCCTATGGTTATGCCAAAATACATATAGTCTAACATCGTCACATCAAAGCCCTTCTCTGCAAACCATCTTTTGGCCGTGTTGGCCCCCAGGACGATCGCATTTTCATTGGCCATACTCCCCTGCCACCGGCAAAAGGGCGTACTGTAGTAGCCTTTGTAAGGGATAAAAGCTTTCGTGTACATATCATCCTCCTCAATCCAAGATTTTTATGGGTTATCCGTTATCAGTTACCTCTCCTCTATTATCCTCCATATCCACAATGATCCAGGCACAACCCGAGGCTGCGTTGCTCTGCGCTGAAAGACTTACTGGGCATCACTCCACTTGCCATACTTTTCTCGAAGAATGCGGTGCAGAATCTTTCCTGAGATCGTCCTTGGCATATCCTCATCCTTAATAAAATCCACCGACTTTGGGCACTTGTACCCGGCCAGCTTCCCTTTTGTGAACGCTATGATCTCTTTGGCCAGCGCTTCGCTCGGCTCGTATCCTTCGTGCAAGACCGCGACCGCCTTTATAGCCTCACCCCATTTCTCATGCGGAATACCGATGACAGCAATGTCTCTAATGGCTTCATGGGCTCCAAGTGTACTTTCCACCTCAGAGGGGTAAACATTCTCTCCACCTGTAATGATCATATTGGCCTTCCTGTCCACCAGCACATAGTAACCGTCCTCATCACGTCTCACCATGTCACCGGCCGACGACCATTCCCCGTCAAAGGCCTCTTTGGTCTTTTCCGGTTCTTTCAGATATTCTTTGAACAACATGGGGGTGCGGTAGAAGAGTTCTCCCACCTCACCGTCCGGCACCTCATTTCTGTCTTCATCTAAGATCCTGATCCTGTCCACCCCAAAAATCTCCTTGCCAATAGAGCCCAGCTTCTTGAATTGGTCCTCCGGTCTGAGTATGGTCACGAGGCCCCCTTCCGTGCTCCCATAGGCCTCCCAGAGTTCGGCGTTTTTGAAGTAATCCATGATGGCCAGCTTCAGGTCCTTTCTGGCTGGCGCTGAGGAAATGAGCAACTGCCGTATGGAGGAGACATCAATGCTGTTTTTCACATCATCGGGCAATGCGAGCATCATGATATAGTGGGTGGGAACAAGGGACACGAAGGTAATTTTATATTTCTCTATGCTTCTTAAGAGATCCTCGGGATCAAAGCTAATCATGTTATAGACAAATGCCGGTGCAGTGAGCAACGTGTAGGCAAAGGCATAGAAAATAGAGTTCACATGGCACATGGGCATGACCAGCATGACCTTATCTGTGGGCAAAACCCCCATGTTGATATTACTCAGGAGGTATTGGCCCAGATTGCTCTCATGGGTCCTGACAACCCCCTTTGGCCGGCCTGTTGTTCCCGAGGTATACATGATGACCCAGGTGTCGTCTGCGTCTACCATGATGTCCGGCTCCTGGGGCGATGATTTGGCCAGGAATTCTTCATATCCGATGTATCCTTCAGGGACCGGATCATCGCCCAAATAGATGTAGGCATTTTCAGGTATGGGGAGTTTGTCTTTGATCCCGTTTATGAGGCCCACAAAAGGCTGCTCTACGATGAATGCCTTACACTCCGAGTGGTTGACGATGTACTCTATTTCGGGACCTGCCAGTCTGAACATAACGGGAACGGCGATCTGTCCCCCTTTGGCGCAACTGGCATAGATGTCCATCCACTCCCCTCGGTTGTATGCAATAATGGCAAAAGGATCCGTCTGCCCCACGCCCAGGTCTTTGAGCCCATTGGCAAGCCGACAGGATCTCTCGTTCCATTCCTTGAAGGTGTATTCTCTCAATTGATCCTGCCATCCCAGCTTATCTGGAACATTGATGGCATTCATTTTTAGAACGGTACCCACATGCATCCATTTACTTGTCGTCACTTTCCAACACCTCCAACTTTGGAAATACAATTCAGGCGTTGCGCACAATAACCAACACCCGTGACCGAAGAAACCACAATAACAGAAGACAACTTTATCTGGGGGTAAGTTGACAAAGGGGCCCTTGGAAGCGGGCCTAGTTTGCTCAAAATGATGCCAAATGTCAAATTCAAAGTTCCGGCAAGGCAGGTTTCAATGATATTGAATGATGTCAACATGTTAAGACGCCCCGCCAAATCCTGACTGCGTTAAAGGCCTACGCTTCGGCCTCCAGAGCAAAGAGGGCGGCTCCCACAGCACCTGTCAACTGGGGGTAGTCGGGGACGAGGACCTCTCGCCCGATCATATCTTCCACCATTTTGACCAGATATAGGTTATGGGCCACAACACCCCCTGTCATAGACACCTTTTCAGTGAGCGAGTCCATCTCCAGAACCCGTTTGATCACGGATAAAAAGAGTCCTTTTACGATGTCGGGCACCTTCTTTCCCTGCCTTATCTTTTCCAACACCTCAGTGGCTGAGAAGACGGTACAAAAGCTACCCAATTCCACCAATTTTGTCGATTTTCTAGCCAGGCCATCCATCTCTTCCAGGGGAATGTCTAGACGCATGGACATCTCTTCAAGAAATGCACCTGTGCCCGCGGCGCACTTTCGGTTCATCTTAAAGCTCAGCCTGCGCCCATCTTGGTCCACCTTGATAATCTTGTTATCTTGCCCCCCAATATCAATGATGGTCATGGCCACGGGGAAATAGTGGTAGCATCCTTTTGCATGACACCCGATCTCTGTCTTCGTTTCATGGGTTAAAGAGACATTCTTTCTGCCGTACCCCGTTGACACCCCTCTGACAATATCCTTTTCAGCCGCCTTCGCCATCTTCAGGACAGACTCAAGGCAGAGCGCTGCCGTGCGACCAAAATCGGTCCCGGATTTTCTTACTGCATGACCGATGAGTTTCTTTTCTGGATCCAGGGCAACGACCTTGGTTCTTGATGCCCCCACATCCACGCCCACAAAAATGGGTTGAGATGTCACTTGTCTTCACCTGGCATAATGGAATGGTGGAATGATGGAAGATGGATGTTCTCGAAGCGAGAAAACTCCTGGTTCCTCTCTTTTGGCCTGTTGCTCCCGTATTCCATTCTTCTCCTTCTGACCTTAACTCTTGTTTTATGCATCTTACTCTGATCAAGCCGCTGTATGGGCAGAACCGAGAAGAGGTTATCTTTCCTCCAGTTGTTCGGCAAAGGCCTCAATATTGGTTTTGGCCTGCTCTTCCGAATAACACCTCAGGTCATTGAGATCACCGTGTATGGTTAGGGTCGGGATTCCCAGTTTTTCACTCAATCTTTCAGGCATACCATACCTGGTATTGGTGTTGTTTGGTCATGTCTTGGCATCATGGAAGATGATGCCATCGAACTTAAAGAACTCATGACAATTCTTAATATACTGCTCTTTGTAGGGCTCATCCCTCACGATAAAAAGATCCGTGTAGGCCACCGCCATGCTCTCAAAGGGGTCATTTGGATCCAGTTGATCAAATATCCAGCTATTACAATAGGTGGAGGCCACAACACAGCTCTTGAGCGAGGCGAATTGCTCGCTGAGAGCCCTTAGTTTTCCCCATATGGGCATCCCTTCCCAGTAGAGCCTGTGCTTCTCTCCATGAACCGCACCCACACCGCGCTTGATCCTTTCCTGCAATTCTGGGAGGAGAATTTCATAGTATGCATTCGCCTCCTTTGTTCCACGCCCCACCACAGCGGGCCCCATATGAATGGTAGCATCGAAGAAGGTCCAGGGAGATGGCGTGGCAGAGGCCGTTTCAAGGCAGGCCCTCCAGAGTTCTGAAGTGCGCCTTGAAAGCCCCACGGCCTCTTTAAACTGATCCATGTCAAATCTTTCACCACTTACCTCTTCTAATGGCGGCACCAGATCTTCTATTTGCTTTGTAATCCCCTTAATCTGGTAGTCCCTTATTTCACCCACACCCCTGTAGCCGCGCACGCCTACCAGAGGCACCTTGAATTCCCTTGAATACCAGGCAAACCAGTCCTGAACATCCCGACACTGGTTGGTGTTGAACACCAGCACGTCAGGTTTGGGGATAGTCTCGATATTGTACACCTTGCTGAGCGGTGTTTTCTTCTGAAGGAAAGACCCGATGTCACTGGTCAGATAGGAGCAGATCTCTGGTGAATATCCCATTGCATTGGCATAGGGGATCAGCTCGGCGGCCAGGCGGGAGGCCCCCAGCATGGCACCGTGATTCTCCGGATAATAGACCAAAAAGCCCATCCCCCTCAGAAGTTCAGCCGGCCCTACGCTTGTGCACCAGGCGATCTTCTTGGACCCTGTTTTGGATGCCTCGTCCAGTTCATAGAAATGGTCTGCCATCACCTTTTTTAGGACTTTGGTTGCCTTGATTTCCTTCCTCGTTATCTCTTCTTTATCGGCCATAAATATTCCGTCCTATTGATTATTGAAGATTTAATATTGAGGATTTTAAGGGCGGTATTCCGTATTTAATTACTCAATCCTCAATCCAAAATCATTCCATGGCTCCTGCCACAATTTCCGTCATATCCAGGATCTTTATTTTGCCCCTTTCCTGCTTCGGTATGGCTTTGGCACCCTTTTTCAAATTGTCCTTACACGCCGCGCAACCGGAGACAATGATTTCAGCACCCACGGCCAACGCATCACGTACCCTTTCTGCGGCCATATCCACTGCCATTTCCGGGTTGTTGGCCAGAACGCCTCCTCCACCGCCGCAGCAACGGGCCTTGAGTCCATTCCTGGCCATCTCCACGTACTCGAGTCCAGGAATCTTTTTTAGGATGTTTCTAGGCTCATCAAACATCTTGAATGCCCGTCCCAGGTCACACGGGTCATGATAGGTCACTTTCTTGCCCAGGTCCCGCTTAAACTTAATCCTGCCATCATTGATCAATTTCTCAAGATAGTGAATAGAATGATAGACCTCTAAGCCAAGGTCCCCAATTTCAGGATAGATCTTCTGAAAGGTCTTGTAACATCCCGCACAAGGCGTCACCAGCTCGCGGGCTCCGGTCGCCTTCAGGCGTTCCATGAGGCTTTTGGCTCGGGGTTCAAACGCATCCGATCCCATGAGATATAGGGGGAACCCACAACAACTCTCTTCCGTGGACAAGGTGGTGTAATCTACGTCCGCCGCATCCATGGGTTTGATCAAGCTAGGGACCATCTTCATGTCCAGATAACTGGGCACACATCCCATGAAGAGGACCGTCTCAGCCTGAGCCTTGAGTTCACCCTTTTTCACCTTCTCTTTCAGAGCAGGCGGGTAGATATCTATCCTCCCTTCCTTGGCACTTGCATAGACATTACCTGTTTTGAGGATATTCTCTCTGACCCCCTGGACAGGCTCTGGCACAAAACCGGCCTTATAGAGTTTCTTGCGCACGCCCTCAACAATCCCATCCACCTTGATCAGTGCAGGGCAGAAATAGGTACAAGCCTGACAGGTTGTACAGCTGTAAAACGCCTCCGCCAATTCCGCTGACGGGTCTATGGAACCGTTCATCAGGTAAAAGGCAAGGGCGTTTCTGCCCCGGGCGTTCTTGGATTCCCTGTGCGTGACACTGAAAGTTGGACATCCAAGCCTGCAGAACCCGCAATGGATACAGGCGAGAACCTCATTATCGATCTCTTCACCAAAGGAATTGACGCCTTCTGGATGCTCAATCAAAGGTTGAAAGGCAAAGTAGTCATAGATATCTGCCTTGCCCTTTTCCAGGGCCATCTTGCCCGGATTCAGGATGTTTTCCGGGTCAAAAGTCTGCTTGATCTGTCTCATGACCTCCATGGCCGGCCCCAGTTGTCTCTCCATATGGGCCGCACGGGTTATCCCTGCACCGTGTTCGGCGCTCAAGGTCCCTTTCATTTCTATGGCCGTCTCCACAAGCTCTTCTATGGCCGGTTTCAGTCGATTCCATTCCTCACGGTCTCTCACATCTGCCACAAAAGTGGTGTGCACATTTCCGTCGCCCACGTGTCCGAAAGTGGTGATCGTCACATTGTGCTTCTCTGCGATTGCCTGCGCCCTTCTGATGGTCTCAGGGATCTTGCTTGAAGGAACGCCCAGGTCCTCAGCGATGGGGACCAGGCGATTTCCCGGCTTAATCCTTGAGAGCGTGGGGACCAATCGTCCCCTCGCCAACATCATTTCTTCTCTTTTCTGAGGATCGTCAGACCACTGAAATTCTTGTACATTGTATTTGTTGCAGATCTCCTCAATCCTCTTCACATCCCTTTGAACCACCTCTTTTACCCCATCCGCCTCCATAAGCAGAAGCGCCTCTATCTGGCTCACATCCCTGCCCAAGATCTCTTCAACCACTTTGAGGCTGAATCTATCCAAGATCTCGCATCCGGCCAGTTTGATGCCCGACGTGGTCACCTCTGTTACCGCATCTCCTGCCGCATTCAGATCCCCGAAAATGGCGAGGGCCAAGGCCCCATATTCTGGCTTGGGCTCTACCTTGCAAATGACCTCCGTGATGATACCGAGCGTTCCTTCTGCAGAACAGAAAAGATGGGTAAGATCGTACCCAAGGGAGGTCTTGGGTGCCGTGGTTCCCGTATC
The DNA here is from genome assembly GCA_050124735.1 of Desulfobacteraceae bacterium. Classification (GTDB taxonomy): domain Bacteria; phylum Desulfobacterota; class DSM-4660; order Desulfatiglandales; family HGW-15; genus JASFEQ01. The sequence goes on from JASFEQ010000130.1 coordinate 9,772, forward strand.
AATAACCTTCCCGTCAGCCAGGACCACTTTGAGCCCTTTGATATAGTCTCGGGTGGTTCCATATTTCACCGCCCTGTGCCCGCTCGCGTTCGTGGACACCATTCCGCCAATCGTGGCCAGCACTTCGCTACCCGGGTTGGGAGGGAACATGAGACTGTCCTTTGCCAAGGCATTATTTAACTGGGCGCAGATAACACCAGGTTCAACGCGGGCGTAGAAATCCTTCCTGTTTATCTCCAAAATCTTGTCCATCCGGTGTAGATCCAGCAAAAGCCCGCCCCTGACGGGTAACACGGCACCGGTCACACTGGTGCCTGAACCTCGGGCAGTGACCGGGACTTTATCCCGGTACGCCAGCTTCATGATCTCTGAGACCTGCTCGGTTGATCTGGGAAAGATCACCGCATCAG
>JASFEQ010000131.1:0-10181 GCA_050124735.1 Desulfobacteraceae bacterium
CACCTACACAATAGATGCGGCCTTACTGCGAGAGTGTCGAAAAACCGGCTTCTTGGAGGCTGATGGAAAATATCCAGATGCAAGGCTTCCGAAATCCCGAGGAATGAGGCGTACATATAAGTACGCCGCAGTGACGAGGGATGAGGGTAACGCAGTCCTTCGACCCTGCTCAGGACCATGAGTCCTTCGACTTTGCTCAGGACCGTGAGCCTGTCGAACGGCTTGCCGAATGGCAGATGGGTGTTTTCCGACAGCCTCTATACCATCCTGCTAAAGGCTCCTCTGATCCGGCATGAGGGACGGATTCTCCTTGAGGTATTCGAGACGATTGAGCCCGTTCACGTAGGCCTTGGCGCTTGCTGTGATAATGTCTGAATCTGCGCCCTTTCCCAGGGCCACAAGCCCGTTCTCCTTGAGACGCACGGTTACCTCCCCTTGTGCGTCCATGCCACCGCTCACGGCGGTGACCGTGAAGCGCATGAGGCTTGAACTGGTGCCCGTTATTTTGGCAATTGTGTTGTAGGTGGCGTCAATGGGACCCACACCAAACCCTGCACCCTGGGCTTCTTCTCCATCTATTGTCAGCTTCACGGTAGCCGTTGGCACAGCCACAGTACCGCAGACCACGTTGAGATAGTCCAGTTTATATCTGTCTGGGACACGCAGGATCTCCTCGGCAACCAAGACTTCAATGTCCTCGTCCAGGATCTCTTTGCGCTTGTCTGCCAGTTCCTTGAACTTTTTAAAGAGACGTTTGAGATCCTTCTCCTCCAGATCATAGCCCAGATCCTTAAGCCGATCTCGGAAGGCATGGCTCCCGGAGTGTTTACCCAAAACCAGCCGATTGGTGGCCAGACCTACGGTCTCCGGTTCCATGATCTCATAAGTCAACTTGTGTTTTAGTACGCCGTCCTGGTGGATTCCCGCCTCGTGGGCAAAGGCGTTTGCCCCAACCACGGCCTTGTTGGGCTGCACCACGATTCCGGTCATCCTAGACGCTAGCCGGCTGGTGGGATAGATCTCTTTGGTATTGATCTGAGTGTTCAGACCCACGTGATCCCTATGGGTGTAAAGGGCCATCACCACCTCCTCAAGGGAGGTATTCCCTGCGCGTTCACCGATTCCATTAATGGTCACCTCTGCCTGACGGGCCCCAGCCTTGAGGCCCGCCAGGGTATTTGCTGTGGCAAGCCCGAGATCGTTATGGCAGTGCACGCTCAATATGGCCTTGTGTATATTGGGCGTATGCTCGGCCACATAACCGACAAGTTCCACGAACTCATGGGGAAGGGCATATCCCACGGTGTCCGGGAGATTTATGGTCGTGGCACCTGCCTCAACAGCCGCCTCGAAAACCTTGCAAAGGTAATCCCTATCGCTCCTTGAGCCATCTTCTGCAGAGAATTCCACGTTATCCGTAAACGTCTTAGAATATCTGACCGCTTCCACCGTAGCCTTTATCACCTCTTCACGGCTCATCTTAAGCTTGTGTTTCAGGTGGATATCTGACGTGGCGATAAAGGTATGAATCCTTGGGTGAGCCGCATCCTTGATGGCCTCCCAGGCCTGATCAATGTCTTCCTTGGATGTCCTGGCAAGCCCTGCCACCTGAACACCGCGAATTTTATGGGCAATCATCTTGACGGCTTCCAAATCTCCGGGAGATGCAGCAGGAAAGCCCGCTTCCACCACATCCACCCCAAGCTTTTCAAGCTGTGTGGCAAGACGCAACTTCTCAGCCACATTCATACTGGCTCCTGGCGACTGTTCACCGTCGCGAAGCGTTGTATCAAAAATAATGACCTGATCCTTCATTGGATAACCTCCTTATGCATATTTCATGTTTTCTTGTGATAATTGGGCTCCAGCTTCACAGGAAAGAGGCTACCCTGCAAGGACCCTCCGCAGATTCCCTCGATGGGGGGAATCTGCGGGATGGCTCTCCATTTCCAGAATTGAATTTTTGTTCATCTCTTACTCTCCGTTTAACTCCTTCAAAAGCTTATACTGCACACTGTCCGAAAGGGCCTGCCAGCTCGCTTCAATAATATTTTCCGACACGCCGATGGTGGACCAGATTTCTCTGGCGTCCCTGGATTCAATCTTGACGCTCACCTTAGCTGCCGTTCCATCACCCCCGTCAATAACGCGCACCTTGAAATCCACCAGCCCCATCTCCTTGATCCGTGGAAAAAACTTGTTCAGGGCCTTTCTCAATGCATGGTCAAGGGCATTGACCGGGCCCTCTCCCTCTGCTGCGGTAATCTCATGATCCCCGCCCACAGAAATCTTGATTGTGGCCTGAGAAGTACTGGGCCCGGAACGGTTTTTTTCGATGGTCACGCGAAAGGACTCCAGCGCAAAGGGTTCTTCAAACTGTCCTGTCGCCTTCTTCATCAGAAGTTCCAAGGACCCTTCAGCTGCATCAAATTGATAGCCTTGGTCCTCAAGCTTCTTGATCTCCTGCACGATCTTCTCACTATCATACCCATTGCCTCCCAGCTTGATTCCCATTTCCCGGCTCTTGTACGTGATATTACTCTTGCCGGAAAGATCTGAAACCAGGACCCGTCGGCGATTGCCCACCTGCTCCGGGTCCATATGCTCGTAGGATGCAGGGTTCTTCATAATGGCACTGACATGAACGCCGCCCTTGTGTGCAAAGGCGCTTTTGCCCACAAAGGGCCGCTGGTTCAGTGGGGGAACATTGGCCACCTCGCTCACATAGCGGGAAAGCTCGGTCAATTGCTTCAACTTTTCTGGTGCAATGCATTCATAGCCCATTTTGAGCTGAAGATTCCCCACCACAGAGATGAGATCCACGTTTCCACAACGCTCTCCGTAACCGTTAATGGTCCCCTGAACCATGGACGCGCCTGATTGAACGGCCGCCAGAGAATTGGCAAGGGCCAGACCGCAATCATTGTGGGCGTGAATTCCTATAGGCACGGTGACATGAGGCATCAATTCCCCTATGATGGTCTGGATCTCATGGGGAAGGGTTCCGCCATTCGTATCGCATAACACGATTGTGTCTGCCCCACCACTGATGGCCGCCTTTACAGTCTTCAGGGCATAGGCTGGGTTGTGTTTGTACCCATCAAAAAAATGTTCCGCATCATAGATGACTTCTCTGCCCTGCTTTTTCAAAAAGGCCAAGGTATCCTCAATCATTGAGAGATTTTCATCCAAGGAGACCTGTAAAATCTCTGTGGCATGGAGGTCCCAGCTTTTGCCAACGATCGTCACCGCTTCAGCTTCTGTCTTTAGAAGCGCTTTGACATTTTGGTCTTTCTCTGGAGTGCTATGGCCTCTTCTGGTGTTACCGAAGGCGGTCAACTGCGTGTTGTTCAAAGAGGCCTTACGGGCCATTTTAAAGAACCTGGCGTCCTTGGGATTTGAGCCTGGGAATCCACCCTCAATATAATGCACCCCGAATGCATCCAGTTTTCGGGCGATTCTGAGTTTGTCCTCGGCTGAGAGGGTGATATGTTCTCCCTGAGTCCCATCACGAAGCGTGGTATCGTACGCGACAATTTTTTTACTCATGCCTTCTCCTCATCCGCTTGTCCAAAAAAAATCCGTTATCAGGCGGGCCTGATAACGGATTTTCTGAAGTTGGTGTAGCTAAACTATGAGAGTACCAGGCCCGGTAATTTGAGCTTACCCAGCAAAAGGAGCAGCAACAGGGAAGACAGAAGTATCCCCGTTGCCTCCATAATTATGATAATGGTAATGCTCATTAAATCCATGCCTAGTTAAAATCCTCTCAAAAATACAAACCAAAGATTTACTATATTTGACAAAATGTTACGTGTCAACGTTTTTTTAATTTTTGTTTTATCCCTCCTCCAAAACCTCGATCCATTCCACTTTACCCTGACCAAATTCCGCCGTTGTATCAGCAGCAATCCTCAGACCTTCCTCGAGGTATTGTGCCTCAATTCCCGGTACGGCGTAGCCATAATAGAGCACATTCTTGGTCTTCTCAGTCACCCGGGTTTTCTCGTCCGCACCCTGGCAAAGGACACACACAATCTCCTTTTCATCTCTCAATACAATCTCTCCATCTTTCGTCTTGAACTCACGCCCCCCCATCCCCAGACAGATCTCACCCTCATCCGCCAGATCCAGTGTCAAGGCCCCATCAAATCGCTCATAATCAGTAACAGCGACCAGAATACCTGCACACATCTCAGCCATAAAGTGGGTATCCACCATAAGGTTATACCTGGGAAATCCACTATGGATGGTTCTCCTCAAATGCTCTGGCAAGGGGCACTCAAAACCAAAACTCTTGAAGAAACCGTCGTAGGTCTCTATGCGTTCGGTAATCTGGGCAAGGGTCTCCCTTTTCCTCATTTTTCGGAGTAGTTTCCTCTTGTGCTGATCAAATCCAGGAGGATTAAAGAAGTTTTCACAGCCCGAAATCAGGGTTAACCCGAAACCGACCCCAGGATACTTTGCCTTGTATTTTGTAGAAAGCGTACAGTGAGCCATTTCATTCACTACCTCAATTATATGGTATTCTACGATAGATTATGCATTGTTTTTATACCCAACCACTTAAAAAAGGAGACTGTCGAAAAGCCGGCTTCTTAGAGGCTGACGGAAAATGTCTAGATGCAAGGCTTCCGAAATCCCGAGGAATGAGGCGTACATAGAAGTACGCCGCAGTGACCGAGGGATGAGGGTAACGCAGCAGATAGGCGTTTCCCGACAGCCTCAGCATGACGCGGCAAAGCATGTCATTGCGACCCCCGATCCAGTCGGGGGGAAGCAATCCCTTTATTTCCAATGCCTAAGGATGTCATTCATTTCTTATGGGCGATCACGATCATGCGATTGGTCATGCACCCATAGTCCCCTTTCTTTTCATGGGACATGTAGTCTTTTTGGACGTCTATGGAAGAGAAACCGCAAGATACCAGCATTTTCACGATTTTCTTTTCACTGTAGAGGCGGGTGCAGTAAGTTTCGTCTCGGATCCCACCCCTGCTCTTGGAAATCACCTTCTCTCGGCTGTACAAGATATCCTCCTCCAGCCTCCTCTGGCGGCAAACCACGACGTCATCGTCCGCTTCATGCCATGACTCTGGATTAAAATTCTTGAGGACATAATCCTTATTAGGAAGATCCAAAAGGAGCTTTCCCTCTGGCATGAGCAGACGGTTGGCCTCAAAAAGGATTTTCTCATTCTCACACTCGTCCACGAAATAGCCAAAGGAACTGGCCATAACAACGATGATTTTAAACCTCTCGCTGGCAAGATCCGTATCCCTGGCATCCTCTCTTATAAAAAAGGTATTTAGCCCCTCTTGCTGCGCCTTCTCCTTTCCCTGGTTGATCAAATACTCGGAGTAATCCAGCACAGTAACATCCTTAAAGCCTCGGCGAGAGAGTTCCAGGCCGTGGCGCCCCTGCCCCCCACAAAGATCCAAGACGGGCCAAGAGCTGTCCACCTTGAGGACTTCCTCCAGGAAATCCACTTCCTTACAGGTCAATTCATCATCGCAAACTGACCGCGCATCCGTGATCAGATACGTTTCATCAAAGATACGCTTCCACCAATCTGGATCGAATTCTGCCATTCTTTTTCCTACATGTATTGGTCCTTGTTGAAGTTCTTTCCGACCCTGAAAGGGTCTCTCTTCATATCTCTCACAGAGATCGCAAAGGCACAGAGCATTATTTTATCAGACAGGATAGACAGGATTTCATGGATTTAAGAAACTCGAAAAGCGGGTTGCCCCAAAGCTTCCGCTGTATTGGAAAAACGTGGTTGCTGATATATTCTCTGGACTCTATTCTTGATCCGCAGATTACGCAGATTTCACAGACGCTCTGTCGGATATCCATTATAGATCGCTCAAAAATGGCTTGAAGAAGCTGTCTCGGATAGGAACAAGCTTGCTTGTTCCTAATCCGTGAAGCTTTTCAAGCGCCTTGAATGTAATTCATCAAGGTCTCCCCGCGAAAAAATGCGCGGGGAGTTTCTGAGCGATCATTCATCCTCTCTTAGTCTATCCTGGCGATCCTGTAAATCCTGTCTAAGGATAAATTTCGTGCTTTCTTTTTTTCGTGTTTTCGTGATTATATTCGTGTCTAGGCTAGTCTGTGTGTGTCTGCGGCTAAAAATTTCTGGAGTATCCTCCGTGCAATCCGTGTGTTTCGCCTAGCGGAACCCGTATCAATAATTCCTCTCCGCGCACTCTGCCTGCCAGGCCATAGCTTTAGCGACGGCTGGAGGGCTCGAGCGACCACGGGCACCCTTCGACTCTGCTCAGGGTCGAAGACAGCCGAGAGGGAGCCCCGCAAGGGGGGATCTCCGCTATGCTCCGACGGGCGAGAGAATCTTAACGTCATCCATTCATCAGGTCCGCACCAAAACTGAAAAGTCCATCAGAGACCATAAGGGCAGGACTTCCACGCCAGGGTTGTTTTAGGGCCAACTCTTTTTCTTCAGGCCCCACCTGTACCAAATGATCCAGCTCTCCCTCCCGCCAGAGTTCCTCCAGTTTGAGGGCATCATGCCAGAGGTTGCGGGCATATTGCTTCAGCTCACCCATATGATCCATCGTGAGTAACCTGGGCCTGAGACTGATCATGATAGGGCCCAAGAGATACGTGAAGCCCATTTCAATGGCCTTCTTGTTCACCTCATTCTGGATCTGCACAAAGGCCTCGTAGCCAAGCTTTAACAGGCCTTCATTGATTTTGTCCACGGCCGCTCTTGGCGTCATATCGTTTTTCAAGATGGCTAACGGCTGGATCCCGCCGCCTGAACCCACGTTGGTGGGCACGCCCCCAAAACGGGCCAGAAACCCCTGGAGCCCCTCGTCTGTAATAAAACATCGGAAATCTGTCTGCCATTCTTTCAGAAAAAGGGATCCCTCTTCCAGGATAGGCCACGTACTTTGCTCCGACCAAAGGCCCAAGGGGACGAGCTGTTGGACAATGTAGTCACCGGCGTCCAGGGCCGTTTGAACATGCTTCTCAGGATTCTCCTCCTTGTATCCGACGAAGATGCCATGGCCTGAGTAACCGTGAGCCGGTTTGAGCACCAGGCCCTCCCAATGTTTTTCAGTCCAGGCCGCCAGATCCTCTATAGGCTCTCCGTCTGGATCTGTGGTCATGCGCGCATGGAATTGCCGGGTCCAGGGCGTGTGCTTCACCGTATCCTCACTCAGTCGGTCCTCGTATTTGTCGGTCATCACTTCGAAAAGACCTTTGGCGCCCAGGGGTTCCATACCACGGGGATTAACCAGGATGCCCTGCCTGATCGCCTCTCTGATCGGCTCTATATCCTCCTCTTTGCCGATCTTGGTCAGTACGTTCAGGTTAAAGTCCATGAAAATAACTGTGGCTTCCTCTCCTCTGCAACATACCTTGCCATTTTTTAATGAGAGATGACTCGGGCCTGCCAAGGAGGCCTTCACCCCTTCCATGGCATTCAGGTAATTCACGAAGTTCTTGTTTTCCAGGACCAGATCCAGGGTATCTGCCTCAGCAAGGAGCACGGCGTGCACGGGATTTTTGCCGTGGAGATTCTGATGGGCTCGCAGGATCATGCGGGCAAACCCGGGCACCGCATTGATCTGGGGATCATCATAATCGAGTTGAACGTCCACATCCACATTCTCTAGAATCAGATTCCACGCCATCTTGCCCAGTATCTGCGCAATGCGTTGATAGTCCCATCCCCCGGGACTGCCCATGTTCCACTCGCCGTGATAGCCCTTAACCTGTTTCATTCATTTTCTCCTTCAATCTCAGCTCCACCAAATAGAAAGGGATTTCACCCCCGCCCAAGAGTGTATCGTGAAAAGCCTTTTGACCTAATCGAGAAGAGAATTGCTCCCGCAACCTGACAATCTCATGATTCCCCATGAAATAACACAATTGATACCCGGGTGTCAGGGCAAATCGCCGGATCTGCCGCTCTGCCCTCTGTCTGGAAAAACCCAGGTCTTCAATCTCCCTGGCTGCCTGGTCCAAGGAGATCCGGCCTGTCTGGAGTTTGATATCCAACTCTGCTCTCAGATTGCGCCATAGCTGGCGTTTCAGGCCAATGAGCTGCTGTCGCAGATCCAGCACATATCCCAGCTCATCCAAAAGCTGTTCCGCATAACAGGCCCATCCCTCATAGAAGAGCGGGGATTCAACCTGGCGGCGGATAGGGTTGGGGTGATGAATTCGAAGATGGTCCAATATGTGGTGGCCTGGATAGGTCTCATGGGCGGAAAGATAGGGACAATGGGCAGAGATCTTTGCCAGGTCCTCTTTGCCTGGGGTGAGGTAGAAGATCCCATGGCTTTTCCTGTTGCCCGTTAGAGGCGCACTGTAGGATGCGGTGGCCCTCAAGGATTGCAGATAGGCGGGTGTCTGAAGCACAGTCACGTCTTCTCCATGTGGAAATGAAATAATCTCCTGTGCGTAAAAGAAACGGCGCAGATCCTTAACCTGGTTCTCATACAATGCCATGAACTCCGAGGATGATGTGATGGGTGGCCTTTTTTCATAGACGAGCTCGTCCCAGCCCTTTCGGCTGTCTATCTTTTTGGACAAAGCACGGAGCTTCTCATATGTCTCATGGGAGGCCTCCTTTGCCGTCTCTAAGATTTCATCGGGCGATTTTGGATAACACAGGCAAGTATCAAGAATCTCCCTAAGCCCATCTTCTCCCACGGCAAATGATTGCCCATATGAAAGATCCTGCAGATCCTTCATGTAGATCTTCCAGGCCTCTGACACCGCTTTGCTCTTCATGAGCAGTTCTTCATCTTTTTCCACCTTCTCCCTAATAAAGGGCGGAATACTGTGGTCGTAGAAATTCAAGGCATCACGGGCCATGTTGAGGGCCACTTCCACGGAGATTTCCGGAGGTGCCGAGAGATTCTTCAAGCCCTGACTGAGAAAGGGCGGGATCTGGGTGAAAAGCGTTAAGAGGTCCGCTTTTACTTCTGCCGGCGTCTTGCCCTCCTGCGAAAGGACTCGACCCGTTGCAAAGAGGGGGATTTTTACGTAAAGGGTGGGATCACGTCGCCACACCTCTACCTCCCCAAACTCCAGGACAAAACTGCCCATACTCTGTTTGAGGAGGACCAGATCTATCTCTTCCTCCAGTTTTTCCGATTCCTTTGACGAGACTTCTTTGAAAAGGTTTTGGATGTATTGAACACGGTCCTGAATTGTCCCTGGTTTGAGATCATCAAGAGTATCTAAATGTTGAATGGCTGTTTCTGAGCGGGGAAAGAAATAGAACTCGTCGCTTGCGCATTGCTGGGGAAAATGCTTCCCCATGTACCCAAAATAATCTTTTGCTATTAGGGAAAGATCACGCATTTGGATTTCCTTGTTCTGCATGCTCCACAGCTATTCAGCCCTCCCCCTTAAGAGGCTGTGTCGCAATCCTTTTTCGTCATTGCGAGCGACCGAAGGGAGCGTGGCAATCTCCCTGTTTTCAATACCTCATGAGATTGCCTCTCGGCCGTGAGCAGTTAAGGCTCACAATTATCTACCTAATTTAATTATAAAAACTTGTCAATCACTGAGAGGTGCTTGAAGCCATCTTCATGAAATAGATTGACCCTCTTTTCAGAAATGCTATCTTGGTGACGCACAATTCCGCTCTGCGCCCCCCCACTGAGGCTGAGTCGCCATTCGACAAAAGTGTCATTCCGGGCGAGCAGAATGCCAGTTAGCGAGACCCGGAATCCAGGAAGCAAGCGGAAAATTTACTCACTTTGGATCTCCCGCCACCTTCGGCGGGAGATGACGAATTACGCTATGGCCTCTACGGTGGAGGGAGTGTTGGTGGAAATGGGAGAAACACATACCATGACATCAGGAGAAAAGATTACATTTGTAGATGGCAGACTCGTCACTCCGGACAGACCGATGATCCCTTACATTAAAGGAGACGGCATTGGTCCGGATATATGGCGTGCCGCTGTCCGGGTCTTTGATCGGGCCGTTGAACTGTCCTGGCCGGGAAAGCGTCAGATCATCTGGAAAGAGGTCCTGGCCGGACAAAAAGCCCATGATCAGACGGCTGAATGGCTCCCTCAAGATACCATTGAAGCCTTTAAGGAATACCGGGTGGGCATAAAAGGACCGCTGACAACGCCTGTGGGAGAAGGGATTCGAAGTCTCAACGTGGCCCTGAGACAGAGGCTTGA
>JASFEQ010000132.1:0-10142 GCA_050124735.1 Desulfobacteraceae bacterium
CCCTGTCCTTTTTAGCGGGTTGGTGAGGCGTTCTGGGGCATATGCCACTTCTCTCTGGGATAGTCCCCTGACACAGGCCCTCAAGCCTGGGCCAGGCCCTCTGTCGGTGCTGATCCGTTTGATCCTGCCTTCAGAAACATGAACCCTAAGTAGACAGCGGCCACCACAGTCGTAGGAGCAACATGTGGTTATAACTCCGTTTTGTCCAATTGGATTCCTCTTTTGCTTCATTCGATACGTCCTTTAGAATTAGATTAGAAAGTGACGCCTGGAAGGGAAAGGCGATTCAGTCCTTTGGCAGAAAAAGCGGCGAGATATTTACACCATTTTGGTAATTAAAGGAAGCTGAAGATATTAGCGTTCAAAGACATGGTAGGTCACCGGGGTTAGAGGCGAGAAAGGGCGAGAAGCTTCTCGTTTGTTTCCCTAAATCGCCTGACCACCACAGGCAATACCTTCAGCGCAATTTCAGGGCGTTCCTCCAATCTGGCATTGAACTCCCAGGCGGTGAGCAGCAGGCACCTCGTGTTTTCCATGGCGATGACATTGGCTGAGCGCGGTGAACTATCCAAGACGGTCATCTCTCCGAAGAAATCTCCGGCCCCCAGGATGGCGATCTCCAGTTCTTCTCCAGTCGATGTCTTTTTCATAATCTTTACCTTGCCGGAAACAAGGATATACAGCCCAAGTCCGCTATCTCCTTGTTTAACCAGTGTCTGCCCCTTCTCAAAAAGGCGTTCAACGCTGAATTCAGCCAAGCTCTTAATTTCTCTCTCTTTCAAGTCAGAAAAGAGCTCCACCCCTCTCAATAATTCTATTTTGTCCATAAATGGTGCCTCAGATGACGTGGTTGACGTGGCAATGGGTTGCTTTTAGATGTGGGGAGTCTAGGGGAATTGCGCTTGCCTGTCAATGACAAGGATTCGAACGATGCGTTTAATAAGGCAGGTCGTAATGATGGGATTGGAGTGCTCACATCAAGAATAATCTCAACTTTCTCGATGTGAGCACAGCAAAATAAGGGAAATTACTTGGCGGGGATATATGGTATTTCGGCACCCCACCAGCCTTGCTCGTCTGATTTTTTCTGCCACTTCGCATCTGGATTCTTGTAACCCCAGATACTGTAACTCATGTGCGAGCTGCTCGCATAAATGGTATCGTGCTTTCTAAATTCAGGATCTTTGAGGGCAGCACAGCCAAAAAGGAACATGCTTGCAATGACAAATAGTAGTAATTTTTTCATAATTCATTCCTCCTCTTCCACCTAATTTTGATGAATAGAAACGATTAACACCAAATTTTCCATCACCTAACCCATTATTTTCTGCCACCGAAACCTAATGAGTTTCTTCCTGAAACTTTTGACTTGCGCGCACCTACCTTTGGAGCAAGAACCTTGAGAGGACAATTTCTGTTATTTTGATCTGTTAACAGGACGTTTTACGCTCTACCTTAATATTTATTCAAGATAAGTCAAGTCAAAACATAATATTTCGACATTTTAGATTCATTACATTTTTTGACAACCCCCTGCCCATTTTTGCACATCTTTGGCATTGCTCTCCAAATGACAATAGCTAACTATCTGAAATGTAAACTAATTCGTGAACCAAAAAGATTTGCACGATTTTTGCATCAATCTCCATAGTCTGGACAAGAAACCAGGCTCTACCAGGTAGAGGAAATGAACAGAATACGATATTTTCTCCTATTATTGATGATTTGCCTTCTTGTGGGGAGTTGCTCCACGACCCCGCCTCCTTTGCTGGAGGAGGACCTAGACGTCACGGACGACGAAAATAGGCTCTGGCAGCGCGCAGCGGAGGAGCAGGCCATATTCGAAAGCAGTGGGATCATCTATAGGGATCCAGCGCTGGAGGATTATTTGCATCAGATTGCAAACAAGCTCCAACCTCTGGAAGTCCGCGAGAAGTACAATTTCAGAATAAGGCTCATAAAAGACCCTTATCTCAATGCCTTCGCCTTTCCCAATGGCGTCATTTATCTGCACACGGGTATCCTTTCTCGTTTGGACAACGAAGCCCAGCTTGCCGCTCTGCTTGCCCACGAGATGACCCATTGCACGCATCGTCATGCCCTGAGGGCCTTTAGCGGGCTCAAAAACCAGAATAGCCTGATTTTATCCCTGAAACAAACTGTGGCCCGAATCGCGAGCACTGGAGATCTTTTGGACCTTTTCGGGACGACAGCCTCCATGGCCGCTATAAACGGCTATGCCCAGCATTTTGAGACCGAAGCCGACATGGTGGGGCTGAAGTTGATGGCAGAAGCAGGCTACGACCCCGGCGAAGCGCTCAGGCTTTTCGAGCACTTAAAAGAGGAACTGGCATCGGAAAATCTCAAAGAACCCTTTTTCTTTGCAACCCATCCACAACTGCAAAAGCGCATCGAGAATTGTAAAGGGTTTCTCGATACATTGAACTCACCTGAAACGCAGGGAATCAAGAACAAAGAAGTATTCCTGGATAGGATTCAACGGGTTCTCCTGTACAATTCCTCTCTTGACCTCAAGGCAGGGCGGTTTCGCGCTGCCCGTAGAGGGGTGGAAAAATATCTGACCCTCAGAAAGGATGACCCAAAGGCCTATTTCCTTGTAGGTGAAATTCTCCGGGAGCGAGGAGAGGTAGAAGACGATTTGAGAGCAAAAGACTTTTACGAAAAGGCTATCGCTTTGGATCCTTCATATCCAGATCCGCACAAGGCGATCGGGCTAATATACTTTAAGGAGGGGGAGTGGGTACTCGCCAAGCGGTCTTTCGAATCAAGCCTGGCCCTCTCGCCCCATATGCACGACCGTGCGTATGTCCAGGGATACCTTCAGGAATGCAACAAAAGGGGAATAAGTCCATGAAAAAACTTTTGTGCCTGATTTTTCTGTTTATGGCCTCCTGCGCTTCCCTTGGCCAACCAGGAAGCCCATCTCAATCCGCCTCTTGCAACTTCACCCTTGAGTTTCCAGAGGAATGGAGAAAGCTGACAACAGGCAATTACCTCATGATCACCAAAGACGGGGCCTTCTCCCAATATATTCTCGTTCAACAGCGCCATGTGGACCAGCCCTTCAGTCACACGAAAAAGAGGATCGACAAGAGGATGCTCCCCCAGGAGGCAGCCCGGGTTATACTGGATGAAATTACCTCAGACCGAGCCGTGCTCAATTTTCAGGTCCTTGAAAACCTTCCTGCCGCAGTAAACGGGTATAATGGCTTTAGACTGGTATTTACATACAAAACAAAAGGGGGCTATGAGTTCAAGACCCTATACTATGGGTTTCTCCAAGGGGAGTGGTTTTATAGCCTGCGCTATAACGCCGCTGATGGTCGTTACTCTGACAGGGATGTGGAGACCTTTAAAGAAGTCTTAGAAAGCTTTAAAATCAGGACCGCACGATCCGCATGATCGGAACCTAGATCGTCCCTGCAACACCTCACACCTACTTACATGTTTCGCACCCCTTACGAGACTGTCGAAAAACCGGCTTCTACACCACCCTTTTGAATCTTCCAGAAACGGCATGACATACAGGGCAATTTTCAGGCACAAAACCCAAACTGATATGCCCGCAGATATGGCATACATAGTAATCAGTCTCATTATTCGCAAGCATATCCCCCATGACCCTTTCAAATAGATCGGCGTGCTGGCCATCTGTTTCCATCGATTGAGCAAAGGCCTTTTTCACCGCTTTACTTGATTCCCGGGCATCTTTGACCATCTCTGGATAGTATTCCTCGTTGGCCTTTTCCTCATTTTGAAGAGCGGTTTTAAGGTTCTCTTCAGTCGTGCCTATCTTTCCCCGCATCAACAAAAGAAAGCGCCGGGCATGAACAGAGTCTGCGTCTGCAACGGCCCTGAATAGCCGCGCTAACTCTGGATGTCCCTCCTGATCCGCCTTCAAAGCAAAAGCGGCGTTACGGACCGCCGCCTTTGACTCGGATGCAAATGCACTGGCGAGATTCTTCGCTACCCTCTCTGACATACGTCTGACCTCCCCCGTTATCTAATTTTCACCGCAGAGCCGCAAAGCTGCCTGCCTCGCCACAGGACCTTCGAAGCTATTTAAATTTCTATGACACGGGTTCTGCTCTGCAGAACACACAGATTTCACCCGCCGTCGCAAAAGCTATGGCGGGGCAAGCGGATATTAAAGAAACTGGCTCGCTTTGATCGCTTCAAACCCAGTCCTGCAGGAACCAGAAATTTATCACGAAAAGGGAAAAATTGGAAAACACGAAAAAGAGTTAACCGCAGATTACGCAGATTCCATAGATGTTTTCTGGCATGATCCTCAGGAATCGCTTAAAAGCTTCCCGAATACCATAGCCTTGGCGTCGGCGGTTAACGCCGGCGGGGGTCTCTAGCGAAGCCCCGCAGGGGCGGGACAAGCGGGCGGTGGATATTAAGCTCCATAACACCAGGGCATAGCTCGGACCACCAGCTAAGTTATCAGCAAAAAATTCATTGTCGTGGTGACTTATCAAGTCTATACCTTATCCTCAGCACCCCATCTTCGAAACCCGTTGAGACGATACGAAATCCGCCAATCTCTTTTGTGGAGTGGACGTGCGGGCCAATGCAGGGACAGGCATCGTAGTCTCCCATCTTGATAATTCTGATTGGATCACCTGCATTCTCTGGCAGACGATCCAAGTTGTAACGCTCCTTCGCCTCCCCCCTGTTGACATACTCCTCAGTAACGGCCAAATCCGCCTGGATCACACGATTAACCCTCTTTTGAATCTCCCCGATCTCCTCCTCCACTAGCACACGCTCAAAATGATAGTCGCACTTTGATTTCTTCTTTTCGATATGAGAGCTGAAGCACCGGCCACAATCGAACATTCTGACCATTGTCTGATTGAGCAAATGCTCTGCTGAGTGCATCCGTGGATCCATCTCTTTTTTCATAGTCGTAGCACCCCGTTCTCCACCACACGCCTAGCCTGATCTGTTTTGGACGGCTGGCCTTCAAAGCGAGACCTTTGATTCATATGTCAAATGGATAGGAGGGTTGAGAAGGAGAGAGCAGGGTTGTGATGACCTCCGCCTGGCAAAACTCCTCGAGCATCCGGGCGACCTGGTCTCGTGTAGCAAGCGATCTCGCTTCGCTATCCTCACCAAGCCCATCAGTATTCATAACGATGATTTCAGTTTCCTCGGTGATAAGCGTCTTATGTCCATTACGCCAATTCCATCGACGACACATCACCTCTTTTGACTCTGAAACCACATAAATGACCTCACCAAGGTCAGGGTGCTCCACAGTGTCCGGTTTGCCCAGGGGTGTAAAATTCTCGGCACCTTCAGCGTAGCGGAGTTCCAGCGTTCCACCCGCTCGCATTAGATCATCTCCGCCCACCGGTATTTTGTCTTTGACCGAGTTGTAGTTCATAATGGCAACGGTTTTGTTAATGAAGGGTATTTGGGCCCCCGGTTTTTGCACCCTCTTTAGCAAGGCGCAATGGGCTGGCGCGTACTTGTTGGGATTAGAGCCAAATTGGCGATGGGCTTCACTCCAGACCACGGTCCGAGGATCCGTTTTCAGGTCAATGGGCCTTTCAGCCGCCTCTGCAATAACCTGTCTGAGCATGGTCTCGAGTTCCTCTGAATGACCGGCGTTTTGCATCTGCTTGGCCACGACAATCCCGCGGCGGAAGGTGGGATAAGCCTCAAAAATTTTTTCATGAACCCGAATTTCAGCCATTCTTTTTCGACCCCAAGACGTTGTTCTTCCTGGTTGACAATTGAAAGGCCCCAGATCTATCTGAGTCCACCCTCAACCCAAGGCGGCCCTCAACCACTTATGCATTGGAGACATCTTTTTGAAATGCGAAAATACAAACTCTATGATGTTATGAGAAAACAACTCGTCAGGTATTTCATTTTGATACATTGCCGCTAAACCGTTATACAGAAGGAATTCGGCATTCTTATGGGTATCATCATAACCAGCAGGTATTCTCTTATAATGCTTTCCCACCATGGTGTATCCGAGCTTGCTAACCTTGCTCACTGCCTTTTTAAGTTCTGGCCCATGCCTTTTGTCAACGACCGCATCTCTGTAAGGCCCGAGGAGTTCTTTGGGAAAGATGTGAAGGCCTGCACCCAGCATGAGATTCTTAGAATCCAAGTGGAAATAGAAACCAGGGCATTCCATCCTTTTTCGATCACCCTCCCAGAACCAGATGCCGAGATTTGTCTTGTAGGGACTCTTGTCTCTACTAAATCGTGTATCCCTGTTCAACCGAAAAAGGCTCTGGTTGACCTTGGGAATCGCATGGACCTTGGGCGCAATGGCTCTGAGCTTCTCTCCCAAGGCTATCACAAACTCCCCTGAGGGTTCTTTCACGTGGGTTTCATAGTCCTTTTTGTGATCCTGGAACCATTCCTTTGTATTATTCTTTTTTAACCCATCGAAAAAGCGGAGCAACTCCTTGGGAAATCCATTAAATGAAAACATCGTATCCTCCTGAAAACGCCTACTGCCCTGCCCTCTGATCGGTTGGCTCCCCTTTCTTCGAGCCTTTGCCTATGCCACTCACTAAATTGCTCGCACCTAGAATTGCAGCTGCTCCCTCCAAGCCGGCGCCTTCTCCAGATACAAGGATCCGGGGAATTTTTACAATATCAGGATTTGTGACAGCTGCGGTTAGGATTTTGTCCAAGACAGCCAACTCCATGACTTTCTCTTCGCCCAGAACCGCCACCTGGGCCTTCTGCCCTGTCGCAATCTCTATCAGCTTCAGCTTTTCCCCTTCCCCTTTGAGTTTCTCTGCCATTTTATTTTTTTCCGCAACTTTCACGCGAATCTCAGCTGCCACCAATTCTGGCTGTTGATCGGCTGTGGCGCGGGCTTTCTCCGTAAGAATGCGTTGATCTTGGGCGGCTTTTTCCCTTTTATACGTCTCTTGAAGCTGATCAGCCAGCTGTTCACGCAACCTGGCCACCATCAGCTCGGGGGGGACCACAGAATCAACAAGACGAACGTCCTTGATCGTAACTCCCGCTTTCTTGCCCTCAGGAATAACTGCCCCTTCTATCTTCTCCTCAATAGAGGCCCGATTCTCGTCAATGAGGCTTAACACCCTTTCTGCAGCGCAGATATTTCTCACCACAGACCTTATGGAAGGTGTAACCACCTTGTCTTCCGCGAACTCCACACTCCCCACAGAGGCGACAAGGAAAGGGGCGTCTTTCGGTTCCACCTGTACCTGAACCCGAAGCTCTTGAGGCACCAACCACCCCTCCATTCTCGTAAATATGGCTGAATCCGCAGAATCTTTGGGTATGCCTACCACATCTGAACGCTCCGTTTGCACGATGGCACCGTCCTGCGTCACTTGCAGGTCGATGTACCGACGCTTATACCCGCCCTTGTAGTTCCAGGTCTGAACCCTTGTGTCTACCCTAGTCACATTGTATGCCACCTTGTTTAAATAATAGCGGCCAGGAGCCAATGGCTCATCCCATATCCCAACCGAACCCTTTTTCACAAGGGGTACGGACAAAGCGCCTGCAAGCTCGCTTGGAACCGCAGTGAGCTCCCAGTTGCTCGTTTCCTGGACGTTTGATTTTACAACACCCACAAAGCCCGCTGGAATATCTGTTGCCTTATCCAGTTTGACACCAAACAGATACAGGTTCAACCGGTACGTTCCAGGGGGAAGAACGGTCAACTGAGGCCCCTTCTGCCCACCGTTTTTGAGAAAGAATTCTGCGTTAAGCATCTTTTTTTTCTGCTCCGTTGACCATGCCTCTGCCATATATTGCCCCTTCCCAAGGGGTGCCCCATCTTTGGCTACCATATAGCCGTAGTGACCTTCCGGGATATTAACGACCGGGCGCTCTTCCACCTCATTAAGCACGTTTAGCAATAGCGAAAAGTGGAATCCTGGTGGCAGGATCCTCGCCTGAGGTCCCTTCTCTCCTTCAAAGGCGATGATCTGGCCAGGTGGCATTTTCTTGCCCAGATAGATCCTCTTTAGATGGCCCACCTTATCCGCATCAATGATCACAAAAGATGTGGCGAATATGAAAAAAATGGCAATGAGACCGAAAAGAGAAGGGATGGATCCTCTCAACCATCCGAATTTTTCCTTGCTAATGAACCGAGGAAGAGAAAGGCCCAGTACAATAAAAATAATCGCCAAAATAATGTAACCCATGATGCTCCCTCCTTGTCACTGGCTGAAAATAGTGAAACTGCGGGTTCGTCCTGTTTCCTCCCACCTCGGAACAAAACCAACATCACGTCATTAATTGTCTGTTAGACGCATTTTCAGGGGTCTCTACGTGAAATGAATTCTAGACGGAAGTTGAACACATGAAGAGAAAATCTGCTGTTCATGAGACCGTAAGGGGGGCTTAAAGTCAAGAATAATCGGCTTTAAAATCAGGTCTCTAAAGCATTGATTTTGGCCAACCAAAGTATGGGTTCAGGGGACAAAAAAGGCAGAGGAGAAATGCCTCTGCCTTAGACGTCTAATGACTGCTGCTGATTATAACTTCAATGTCCAACCGGTTTACAGCTTTCTAGGATCTCAGGCGATTCAATGCCTACCATGAAACACCCTTTGTATTTGCCCTCATTGATCACCGACTTATGCCTTATCGTACCATCCACCTTGACCATAGCCCATTCGGCAAAAAAGGCCATGTTTTGCAGGATATCTCCCACTTTCACTTGATAGAGCAGATCGAAATCCTTTGGAGTTACAACCATGCCGAGTCCGTTCCTCGACCAATCCATGACTTTCAGGACATATGATTTATCCTCTTTAGGGTCTTTTCTTCTCAGGCTGAACTCGGCGTAGACAAAATCCGGGATTTCATACGTGACCCTGTTCCCTTTTCGCTTTTCTCTGATCTCTATGGAACCGTTCTCTGTCCCCATAATTCTGCCCTCTTATGTGCGGTTCCCCCTCCGCTTTGGTTATGGTTTCCATGATCTTTTCTGTATATTGAGCGACACTACTATGAAATTCTGATCCTGTCCAGCCCCAAAATAATTAAACCCAAGATGGCCTTCCCTTCTCACACCCTGCTATATCTATCTCCTTTAAGCGTCACCATGCCCTGCCCCATAAGCCTTTCCAGGTGCTTCTTCATGTGTACCCGCTCACCAAACTCATAAAAGACCTTGGGTTCCCGTGGCTTCTTATAGACGATCCAGGCCTCTACA
Source organism: Desulfobacteraceae bacterium (assembly GCA_050124735.1). Lineage (GTDB taxonomy): Bacteria > Desulfobacterota > DSM-4660 > Desulfatiglandales > HGW-15 > JASFEQ01. The sequence goes on from JASFEQ010000132.1 coordinate 9,206, forward strand.
ATCTCTTGCATGGTCCGGGGCTCTTCCAGCAGATCTATAAGCTTGCCTTCCCTCTCGGCAATAACACCCAGGTATTCGTCCCAAGTCCTTCCTGGCGCCCCCTCAAACACGCCGCTCTCGTGGGATGTGAGCCACATTTTTGAAGGGATATGACGCAAGTGTTCCACTGACTCGATGGTCCCCTGGATGCTTGATTCTACGTCTCCGTACCACGGCCCAAACTTGCTCAGGTCATAATCCCCCAGGAAGAGAATCTCAGGTCCCTTGAAAAAAAAGGAGAGGTGACCGGGCGTATGACCAGGGGTGCTGATCACCTCCACGCTAACCGTGCCAAGATCGATCACCTCCCCTCCCGTGAGGAAGCGGGTCGCCTTGCGTGGTCGGAAATGGAATTGATTTTCAAAGATAGGACGCCAGTGGTCCCGAGTATCTCCGTCAATCCCGTAGGCATCCATAAGGACTTCAAGATCTGAAAGGGGTGGGGCATCCGCCTCTGAGATACACAGGGGGAGACCATCGAATAGATCCAGATGCATGAAATGATCCTCATGCCAGTGGCTGAGCCAAACCGCCTCCACCCCAGGACTTTCACGCAACTGAACGAGCCTTTCTCTGTCCGAGGCAGGATCGATCAAGACACTTGCGCCTTCAATGTAAATGGAATGGCAGAACGGATATCTACCGCGGTTTTCACCGGGAATGAACCATACAGGCCCAAAATGCCTCTCTTCTTTTCTCATGTGGATCTCTTATTGATAAAGGATAGAATTAATATTTGGAATAGAGACTATAGAAAAACCAGCTTCTGGGAGACTGATCAGTGGTCCGGATTTGGTCGGCTACTATATGTGGAAACGCACTTCTGTGTCAAGGAAGCCGGTTATTGGGGTCAACACTTTATTTTGCAAAGGAAAAGGCTGTATTTTCCGCGAAACGA
>JASFEQ010000133.1:0-10004 GCA_050124735.1 Desulfobacteraceae bacterium
ACCGCCCAGCATGATATAAGATAGACGCCAATCATAAACAGCTATAAGCCGAGTAGTCACTGGCGGTCCAATCAACTGGCCTATGCTAACCCCGGCGAGAACGATGCCCGTCATCAATGTCCTTCTCCCCACAAACCATCTGGCGACAGTAGATAACTGCGGTACCCAGACACCACTCATGCCGGTACCTACTATCACTCCATAGAACAGATACATCTGCCAGAGAGCGCTGACCTGCGACATCAGCAAATATCCCAGACCTAATAGTAAGCCACAGAGTGTCAACACCACCCGGGGACCGAACCTGTCATTAAGTACCCCCACGACAATACCCAGCACGCCATACATAGTCATGGACAGTGAGAAGGCGCCTGAGGTCATGGCATGAGTCCAGCCAAACTCGTTCAGCAACGGCTTAAAGAAGACGCCAAAGGAATGATAGAGGGCCCACGAAACCACCATAATGAAGAGGGCCACCACAACTACGATATAGCCGTAGAAAAAACGTGGTTCAGTCTTAAGAGATTGGTAACCTTTCTTATCAGGCACGATAAACCAGCTCCAGAGTAGCTTCTCTTATCAGGATAGTGAAATTATAGCATATGTCAGTTAGCCACGATTGTAGTTCACCAGTAAGCAATGGATAAGAACATTTTTTTTTGTGTCGTAATGTAAGCGATTTTGCCTTGTGTGCCAAGGATAAAGTAGACGCAAAATTTTCTAAATAATAAACACGCAGCTGAATTCAGTATTATACTCTTAAACAAAGAGAAACATTGAATTTGAGGGTGGGGGGAAGACAGAAACTTAGGATGGAGAAGAATAAGGGCACTGTCCCTCTTTCTTCCGCTAAAGAGGACACAATATGTGGGGCCTCCTAGAGGCAATTCAAAATTTGTGACTTCTTGCCATAACACAAACCCGCCCTCTTAACGGTTCCGTAGCAGGTTACATTTGGTATACTTGAAAATTTCGGGCTTTCAGAAGTGTAGAAAAGCAGTAGTCTACTATTTTGAGCCATTTCAGCCACATACAGTATAGTGCGCCACGAGCGCGCTTTTTCATAAAGTGTGCGTAACTGCACAGAAGATGAAGGTAGGCCCTTCGGAGCGGGCTTGCAGGAGCAGGCTTCAAACCGCCTAAAGCTGCGCTGGTAAAGAGCCAGGGTGGTGAGCGTTTAGGAAAAGTCATGGCAGAAGACCGTGGCAGGTCAAACGGTATCCCCTACGGCTTTGAACTCAACCCTGAGGTCATTACCAAGCGTGCCTACTACAACCGGCCCAGTATGAATGCCCACCCGCATTTTGAGCGGCAGTATAGGTTCTCCCTCTTCCTTCATCCTATCACTAAATCTGGCCATCTCCTTGTGAATCGCCATTGCAGACCTGATCGCCCGCTGGGGGGCGTCCTCTAATGCTATGGGTGCTCCAAAAAGAGCCATTATGCCATCACCGGTCATCTCATTGACAGTGCCTTCATAGTCATGCACTTTGTGAATCAGGAGTTCATAAACCTGGTCCATGATACCGTAGGCGCCCTCAGAACCGAGTCTTTCAGTGAGAGGCGTGAACCCTTCCAAGTCACAAAACATCACTGTGACCTGTTTACGCTCACCCTCAATCCGATCTCTTTGAGCGAGGATTTTCTCGGTCAAGCCTTTTGGAAGGTATTTTTGAATTTTGGCAATCTTACCACCAAGAGAAGGCTCTATGGGTCGCGGCTCAGAGGGTAGAGCTAAACTGTGGCCGCATTCACCACAGAATTTGTCGCCTGGAAGGTTTTCTGAACTACATTGGGGACAGAGCAGTATGAGTTTTGCACCGCATTCACGGCAAAATTTGCGGGTCTCCGGATTTTCCGTCTGGCAGTCTGGGCACTTCATTTAACGCCCTGCGGAGAAAGTTGAAGAAAAGGACGATATGTGGATAAGGATGGAACCTGCTCTGCTAAGGTAGGAAACTAATAAAAATATGCCAATCTGTCAATCTAACCTTCACTACTGGTTATTGTGGTCTTAAATCCTGTCCAAAAAGTGCAGATTGCCAGAACCTTCAATCTCGCCTAATTGCACAATACATCTGCTAATCAAAAGCTCCAGAGGTTGGGAAAGCCTAACCGAAATGCGGCGGTAATAAAGCAAGGCCATCCAAGGAATACTTGGGCTACTCCTGCATCCCCAAAACTTAATCTTCTATTCTCTCTAATTTGAAAACTACAGGCCTTAGGCCATCGGTACAGCACGAAATCGCAACGCCCTTTTCCTTCATCCATGGATAATATCCCCCGTAAAGGATATGCACCAGGTCTCTTTGTATGTCAGCGAACGCCCAGTTACAGAACCCGGGTGGACAATTATGACTGTCAACCACGAATTCTTGTCCTACGTCAAACCGGTCGCACTCTGGGGTAAGCCTGCTCTCATCAAAAACGGCCGGAGGATTCTCACCATACAAATCCTTATTGTTCACTTTCTTGACCACCGTGATTTTTACCTTGGCCATTTAAACCTCCTATTATTCATTTATAACATGTGCATCCTCTTTACATCCCAAGAGGTGGCTATAGCCTCCATTTTCAGTGAGTAGGTGTGACGGGAGGCTTTATGGTTCGTTACCCCAGATGCTGATCCCGATGACACAGTTTGCGGGAAAGCCTCCCAGGTTGTGGGTGAGGCCTAGTCTTGGATTTTTTATCTGGCGCTCCCCACACTTCCCCTGAAGCTGTTTGTATACCTCGTAAACCATCCTTATGCCAGAGGCCCCAATGGGGTGTCCAAAGCTCTTGAGCCCTCCATCACTCTGGCAAGGTGTTTCCCCACCTAACTCAAAAAACCCTTCATCCACATCTTCCTTCGCCTTGCCTTGGGGAGATATCTGCAAATCCTCGTAGGTCACCAGTTCCGTGATGGAGAAGCAATCATGGACCTCCATCATGCTGAGTTCTTCCCGGGGATTCTTAATTCCTGCCTCTTCATATGCCCTCACACCACAACGAAATGTGGTCTCCACATGAGTACCATCCCACTGCTGATATCTATATTCCTCTTCTGCGCTGACAGCAATCTGCAGGGACTTTACATAGAGGGGATCGGGGCGAATGGCCTTGGCGTCTTTAACACGAACAATAATGGCCGCGGCAGCGCCCTCTGTCACACCACAACAGTCATAGAGACCCAGGGGCCAGGCCACCATCGGTGCTCTCATAATCGTTTCCACATCCACGACCTTCCTCAGATGTGCTTTGGGCGTGAGTGCCCCATTTGCATGACTTTTAGCCGATATCTTGGCCAAAGTGAGTTTGCCCTCTTCGGGACTCAAACCATATCGATCAAAATATTTCGTGGCCAACATGGCGAACTGCCCGGGCGCGGTCTGGTTCGGAAATATGAGTCGGTTGTATATCCCCCTGAGTTGACTGAAATCTGGCAAGCCCCCGTAGCCAATATCCTTCAACTTTTCAACCCCCACGGCAAGGGCTACGTCGCAGGATCCAGAAGCGACCGCATAACAGGCTGCTCGTATGGCCTCCGTGCCGCTGGCACAAAAGTTCTCAACCCTCGTCACAGGGAGATAAGGTAGTTTTAAAGCGGCTGCCAATGGGATGGCACTCTTCCCCACGTTGACCTCATCAAAGCAGGTGGAGAGCCATGCTGCATCGATATCTTTCTTCTCTATCCCAGCGTCGGCTAGGGCCTCCTCAAAGGCCTCGAGCACCAATGATTCAGCACTCCTATCCCAGTGCTCACCAAACTTGGTGCACCCCATACCAACAATGGCCACCTTGTTCTTGATCCCTTCTGCCATCTCAGTGACTCCTTTTAGAGATCGTATTACTACAACTAACGCTTAAAAGGCATGATCTTCCAGAAATAGCCGGTAATACCGCGAGCCTCATCCAGGTATCTTCTTCTAAATGTCATCTGAACAGCCTGTCCAACTTCTAGCGACTCCATCTGGCAATCCGTAATATCAAACCAGTATCTTCCTCCCCCTTCAAAATCCACGATGCCATAAATGGCTGGAGGGTCTTCTGAATAAGTGAGATGATCAGCGGTGTAAGTAAAAAGATGTCCTTTCTTGTCTGAGAAGGAATAGTCCTCCATCTGGTCCACGGCTCCACAGTGCGGGTTGACGCACACCCTCTCCTGTGGAAATTGGGGCGTCCCACAGGACTTACATTTTGAGCCAGCCAGCCTCAAGACAGCGTTTTGTTCCCTCCACGAAAGAGAGAGACTCGTCGGCGCCATCTCCTCACCGCGTATGCCTATTTCTTTTGGGAGCATGCCTTTAAATGAGAGATATTTTGTGTAGTTGTCAAGGTCTCTTTTATAGTCTAGATTCTCTTTTAACTTGCGCCTGTTCTTCGCGCTTCTTATTTCCTCTGTAACTTGGAAAAGCAATGCATCCGCACCGCTGCCGAAACTTGCAACAAGGATCTTGTCACCGGCTTGGGCTTCCTCTAGGACCGCCGCCAGCATGATTAAAGGGTGGGCTGATCCGGTGTTTCCTATGGATTCTAAAAGAGGCGCCTGAACCTTATCCGATTCCAGTCCTAATCTCTTAGCAATGGCCATATGGTCTCTCATACTTAGAGGAGGGTAGACCACTTTATCCATGTCACTTATCTGAAGTTTGCAACGGGTAAGGAGGCCGTTAATCGCCTCGGGGATCATTCTTGCGTAGCCAGCCTCCCGAATCCATCTCTCTTCCCAGCTTCGGGTAAACTTATCCGATTCCATGCGCCGATAATCTGCAAAATCATAGGAGAGAGAATAATGCCCCACAAGAGAGGCTATCACTCCATCACTTCCCACCATGAATGCAGCCGCACCATCTCCGAACAGCTGTTCCTGCGTGCCCCCAGCCCTGCCGAGGCGACAATCAGATGCGCATACGAGGGCGACCTCTGAATCGGGCCCGCTGAAGGCTGAAATAAGGGCCGTTGTTCCAGATTTCAAACATCCAGAGAACTCAGCAGTCCTGGTATTCGAAGAAAGATTTAATGCTCCACTCGCAATAGACGCGTTTCCCCTCTCCTTATTGGGAAGCGTTGTAGAGGCAAGGTGTAGGGCATGGATCTTCTCTCTGTCAACATCCCCTAAACAATCGATGCCCGCAGCGACGGCCATGGTGATGCTGTCTTCATCGTAATTGGCAACGGTCTTTTCTCCTCTAGCGAGCGCTGCGATGCCAGGATTGAACCACCCCATGGCCTCGAAGATGGTTTCACGCTTCAGTCGGTAGTATGGCAAATAGATGCCGAAAGCCGTGATTCCTTTCAATTTGCGCCTCCTCCTTCATTCAACCTAGATTTAGCAATGTTCAAAACCCTCCCGCCTTGCAGGATGGTGTAATTCAGCTACGCTAATAAAAACATGTTGTCAACACTTTCCCGCTCGCCCCCATCGCCTTTGCTAGAGGTCGCGCGAGTCCAACCGGCATCGCTGAAGCTCCCCGCGACGCTGCGCGGGACAAGCTGGCGTGGCAAGCAGAGACCAGAGAAGAATTCTTGGACACGGGTTCCGTTTCACGGAACACACAGATTTCACGGTTAATTCTCTAAGAGTAATTAGCCACAGACCCGCCTGCCTCGCCTGTGCGAGAGCAACGGCGGACATGCACACACAGACCCAAAGGACAAGAATTTTAGACAGGATTTACAGGATGTCCGGGATTGGATGCAAGGATCGCTGGAAACTCCGCTACGCGGGATCCCAAGGCTCCGCCTTGGGAAGAATGGGAAGCCCCGGAGCACAAAAATAAGCTCGCTCATTTTTGTGTCTCGCGGGTTCCCATTTTTTCAAGCGATCCAACCAAGCCAGCTTCCTGAATATCAGCGTAATCAGCGTAATCTGCGGATCAGAATCTGCATCCAAAAGTCTTAGAGTACTGAGTGACTAATTTTTCGTGTTTTCCAAATTTCCTTTTTTCGTGATAAATTCCTGGTTCATGCAAGCTTGGTGCTCAGATGATGCAAGACCCTGTCATAAATCAAAAAAATACCTAAAACAGTCTCCTTGAAATAGTCATTTTTTCCGCTTCTTTCGTCCCTTCATAGATTTCCAATATTTTGGCGTCACGGAAAAACCGCTGTATATCGTATTCATCATACAACGCTTCAGGAGAGAATGCCGCATGTATCTCCAAGGCTTTACCGCAAACCCAGACGGCCATCTCCGCGGAAAAGTATTTGGCCATGGCATTGAGCGTTGGATCCGTTCGACCTTGATCTACCTGCCAGGCGGCCTTATAGGTGATTGTGCGGGCGAGTTCAATCTTGGTTGCCATTTCAGCAAGTTGGAACTGTATCGATTGGCTCGCAGCAAGGGGTTTGCCTTGCAGCTTTCTTTCCTGAACATACCTTACTGTCCTATCCAATGCGCCCTGAGCAAGACCCACGCCCTGAGCAGCTACCATTGTTCGGGTTGCATCAAAGAAGTGCATGAGTTGGTAGAATCCTTTTCCTTGATCGCCAATCAGGTTTTCGCACGGAACACAGACATCTGAAAAAGCAATTTCAGTGGTCTCACTTGCCCTGACCCCCAGTTTCCCTTTTAACTGATTGACTTCGACGCCTTTCCTGTCCGACTCCACCAAAATTAAACTATGCCTCTCATACCTTTTCTCTTCGTCTGGTTGGGTTAGACAAAGGACGACCATCCAGTCACAAACGGTCCCATTGGTTATGAAGATCTTGTTTCCATTGATGACGTATTTTTTCCCTTCCTTGGTGGCCGTGGTTCTTATGGAGGCCACATCGGTACCCGCGTCCGGCTCCGTGTATGCCCCGGCCGATATGGCTTGGCCATTGACAAGAAGGGGGAGATACTTTTTCTTTTGCTCCTCTGTCCCGTACATCATGATATTTTCAGAACCAAAGGTTGCGGCCGCAATGACCAAGCTGATTCCCAGATCTATTCTGCTGAGCTGTTCGGTTACCAGACCTAAACCAAAAAACCCAAGCCCTGGTCCCCCATAAGCTTCAGGTATAGTAACGCCCACAAGCCCTCTCTCACTCGCCTTTTTCCAAATTTCCTTCGGATGTCTCTCTTCCCTGTCGCATGCCCTGGCTACGGGTTGAATTTCCTCAACAGCAAAGCGATAAGCTGTGTCCTGGATGCGTTTCTGTTTTTGAGACAGATCGAAATCCATGATTTCTCTCCTCAGTGCTTCGATAGGCAAATAGGGTGCCGTATTTTGTCTGCTCGATTAAAGCGTTTTGCTCACTCCCTTCGGCCTGAGCGACTCGGAGCAAAACTTTCCCACTGGTGATGGCTTATGCTACCAAAAAAGTAGTAATATCAATTAATTAACTGCTAACCTAACTAGCAGAACCGCCTTTTCGTTGTCAAGGTTCTTTTCCAGATACCATTCTCTTTGTTAATACCATAAAATATTACCTGGGCTGATGGTCCAAGCTTTGCATTGCGGGTCTTTATGTTAAATATCATGGCCCGCTTCTCTTTCTTATAAGGCTAAGCGCTAGACTCCAAGCGCGTTGCCTTATAACTCTTGACTTTTGAAAGGAATAAAGCAATCTCTACAGGAAACATCGTTTCTCTCGATACGATATGCTTGCTCCCGTGAAACATGAAGGCCTGTTTCACTGGGGGTCTATGCCACATTAAAGGAGGATCCGCATGATGAGTGATGAGGTGATCATAAAAAGAACGAAGGAGACGGCAAAAAAGCTCTTCGCTGGAGGAGCCAAGATAGATCCCCCATATTCTCTGTGGAGAGATTTCGGCAAAGAACTGGCCAACGATTTTTCCAAGTTCATAACTGGCAATCTCTATTCCCGAACCGTCCTCACGTTACCTGAAAGACAGATGGCGGCCTGTGCTATGCTGGCAGCCCTCCGTGCCAGAGATGAGCTGAAGCTCCATGTGAATGCCGCTCTAAATGTGGGCTGTGACCCGAGAAAGCTGGCAGAAGTATTCTTCCAGGTGGCCACCTACGCGGGCATGCCCGCGGTGAACGAGGCACTCGGTGTTTACAGGGATGTTCTGCAAGAGAGAGGGGAGTGGCCCATGGAGACGGAATAATGGCCTGCAGCCCGAACAGCCTATGGGTAGAAGAGCGCTAGATTCATGGTGGCATATGAAATGCCACCCTACAAGTAGGGTCGGGTTTTACCCGCCTGCCTCGCCTGCGCGAGAGCAATGGCGGGCAGGCACCCGACCGGATGCTGGAAAGACAAGAAGTTTAGAGGAGGTGCAAGATGCTAGTTTTTGTCAGTGATCTGCATTTTGTGGATGGAACGGCAGGCGAACACAACGTGCCCACGGCGGCATTTGAAATTTTTTTGGAAGACGTCAGCTGGGCGGCAAATCGGCTCATTGATGATGGAAGAAAGTTGGAAGAGATCAAGATTGTCTTTTTGGGTGATATTTTTGATCTGTTGAGAACAGAGAAATGGTTTTCTTTTCCCGAAGCTGAGAGACCATGGGGGACCAGTGAGAAAAAGATTGAGGCCCATGCCAAAACAATCTTAGATGCCATAATAAAGAAGAACAAAGAAACGTTTGATCTTCTAGGTGGTGAGCTGAAAACCAAGTTCGATTTTCCCGTTGAGCCCGAGAGGATATATGTGCCAGGGAACCATGACCGCTTGTGTAACAAATATGTGAGTCTCAGAAAAAAGGTACGCAAAAATCTTGGGATCCCTTCTTCAGGAGCCGCTTTTGACCACAATTTCGAGGATGTGGCATATGGCGTATTTGCCCGCCACGGGCATGAATATGACAAATTCAATTATGAGGGAGGCACTTCCTACGGCCACAACGACTACATGAGAGTGCCCATCGGTGACCCCATCACCACGGAACTGGTGGCAAGACTTCCATGGAAAGTTATGCAACAACCAGCCGTGAAGAATCTACCACAGGCAGAGCAGCAGGCCTTGAGAAGGAACTTGGAAGAAATTGAAAATGTGAGGCCTTACTCTGCTATCCTGGAATGGCTCCTTTATCAGGTCAAAAAGAATCTTCCTGTAAAGGAAGCTATCGAGGACTCGGTGGATGAAACGATAAAAGAATTCAATAAACTGAAGTTTGTGAAGAAATGGTACAAACATCATGATAAGTGGACCGATTTCAGGGATGAAGCAGATCAAATACAGGCGGTCTTGTTTTTGCTTGAGAAGTTCAAGATCTTCCCTTCTGAAAGACTTTTGCCACTTCTTGAACTGGTGAACAAGCACGTTGAAAAGGATAACCTCTCCGAAGCAGCCCCGGCCGAATATTTACAATTAGACAGTCGCATAAGATACGTGGTTTATGGCCATAGCCATGAACCCTTACAGGTGCCAATTAGGGTTGTTGGACCTGAAGGTGAGAGAGAACAGGTCTATTTGAATACGGGAACCTGGCGTCGAAGATATCACAAAACCGAGGAGGGCTTGGGCTTCATTGGCTGGAAAAATCTCACCTATGTAGTCTTTTACAGGAAAGAGGAAAAGGGCCTGAATTTTCCTGCCTTCGCCACCTGGACAGGGACCTTGAAAACAATTTAATCACAAAAACACCCCGGTGAAATAGGCTCCGCATTTCACAGGGCAAGCGAAAAGGTTTTTTAGACAGGATTGACAGGATTTCACGGATAGGATGCAAGGATCGCTGCAAACCCCGCTACCTCCGGCTCGGAGAGCCTACGGGTCGGAGAGCGGGGGAGCCCAAGGCCGTGCCTTGGGAACAATGGGAGACCCTTGAGCACAAAAATAAGCTCGCTCATTTTTGTGCCTCATGGGTCTCCATTTTTTCAAGCGATCCAACCAAGCCAGATGCTTGATTGTCAACGTAATCTGCGTAATCTGTGGATCAGAATTTGTGTCCAGAAGATATTTCAGCAATAACCATAGTGCAGTGAAGCGGAGCCTTTCAAGCCAACTGTTCTTTGTATGTTTCAAATCCCCGAGATCCTGTTGATCCTGTGGAATAAAATTGCTTGCCCGTAAGTGCGAAGCGTCGTACTGGGGTGAGAGACATGTTGGAGTCTTTTGGGCGT
>JASFEQ010000134.1:0-9980 GCA_050124735.1 Desulfobacteraceae bacterium
TGGGTGAGTTCCCTGTTTATTTCACGACCGCTGACATCAACCCCTCCTTTGGACGCCTGTAAATATGCAGCTACAACCAATGCCTTGTCAGCGGTATTCTTGGGGTGGGCCACAGCAAATGCATCCGCCACGGACCCAAAATCCAGAAGGCCCCTTTCTTCATACTCGGTTTCTTGAGGGTCCATGTTAGCTTCAGGGTAAATTTTTTTGGCGTAGACCAATTGGAATTTCCCTGAGACCCATTCAATGACTCGGAGTTTTGCCTCGCCATCGAGATCCTTCAGGGCTTCATAAACGGTTATCATCGCGCGTAATTCTGGGTCAATATTCACTTTCCTACCCCCTCAAAAACATTGCAAAACACTCTATCATCGATCAATGATGTTGGCAATAATTGTCATGTAAACCTTGACATCCTCAAACGAGATCCAAGGGCCTGTAACATAAGGCATGACTGGTGTGGGGTGACAAGGGGGCTTAGTTAGGGATTGAGTGGATTTCATCTGTTGTATATGCAATAATTCCAAGCCCGAGAGCCTCAAACATTTGTTTTGCGAGGCAATAAAATTCAAGGGGTTATGGACTGGGGCGCAAAGAAAAGCGGTTTTGGTGTAGAACGAAAATACCAGTGGAATGAAATGAAATTTAATGTGAAATGCAGTGCTTTCATGGTATTTTGGGATTGCTGAGGGTTTATGGGCTTAGACGGGGTTGATGCGTGACCGTTTTGGGACGGAAGGGAGAGGTGGTATGGTTGATGTTTGGGAATGATTGAATGGACCCACATGAAATGATGGGCAAAGGCAAGTCAATGGGTCGGAATATTGCGAAAATGGAACATCGGATCATTAAAAATCCACCGCTGAACGTGGTTCTTTATCAACCTGAGATACCCTTTAATACGGGGAATATTGCAAGATTGTGCGGTGCAGCGGAGATCAGGTTGCATTTGATACACCCCCTTGGCTTCGGGCTGGATGATAGGCATCTGAAGAGAGCCGGGCTGGACTACTGGCGTGAGGTGGATGTTCGGCATCATGAAAATTTTATGGCGTTTTTGCAGAGCAAGGAACAAGGCAAGCAAGCAAAACTGATCGCTTTTAGCAAACACGCCTCCCAGGCTTACCCAGAGGCGGAAGTGCGCTATGGAGATTACCTGCTTTTCGGACAAGAGACCCTTGGCCTTCCCTCCAGCATACGGAAATCTTATCCTTGCTATAAAATTCCCATCTGGGGAGCTGTTCGGAGCCTGAACCTTTCCACATCGGTTGGGATCGTGGCCTATCATTACCTCCATGAATTGGGCCGATTCTAGAAGTGTTTCATGGAGGCTGTCGGAAAACGCCCATCTCCCATTCGACAAGCCGTTCGACAGGCCGTTCGACAGGCCGTTCGACAGGCTCACGGTCCTGAGCAAGGTCGAAGGACTCACGGTCCTGAGCAGGGTCGAAGGACTGCGTTACCCTCATCCCTTGTCACTCGCCTTCGCGCTTATGCCCGGCAGCTAGCCGCGGGGAGGAAGCGAAAGGCGACCGCGCCGAAGCCTTGGCGAAGGCGGGTGGTACGCTACGGCGCAGTTTCGCTAGGCTTGGGCAAAGATGCCACGCCCCTTGGCCCGGGGGGCTTCACTGGGGCGTACTTCTATGTACGCCTCTCGCAGATACCGCCCTTTCTCGGTGATTCCTCGGGATTTCGGAAGCCTTGCAGCTGGACATTTTCCATCAGGCTCTCAGAGGCCGGTTTTTCGACAGTGTCATTGTAGGGCTTGGTTGCATTGTCATAAAATAACATTAAAAATTTTGGCTACTTAGGGAGGGTTTGGATTTATTAAGGATTGGGGAGTTGATTTCTCAAGGATTGATGAAAATATTCAAAGCATGAGAGAATCCTGAAAATAGCCTGTTTGAAAGGAGGTAGGAGATGAAGAAGATACTCGTGTTCGGCGGCATTTTGATGTTTGTGTCCATGATGTTTTCTCTATCAGCGCACGCGCACTGCCAGATACCGTGCGGGATATATGGGGATGAGATGCGGTTTCAGATGATAGAAGAAGATATCAGAACGGTGGAAAAAGCCATGAAAGAAATTGTTGCGCTTTCAAGAGAGGGGGACAAAAATTACAATCAGATCGTACGGTGGGTAAATAGCAAGGATGAGCACGCAGGTCGGATTCAGGGAATCGTTCATCAGTATTTCATGACGCAGCGGCTAAAACCCGTCGAAAAAGAGAAAACAGGTGAGTACCGAAAATACGTGGAGAAACTGGAGTTGTTACACCAAATGCTCTTTTATGCCATGAAAGCGAAGCAGACGACTGATCTCAATTATGTAAAGAAGCTGAGGTCAGCTTTGGGGCGTTTTAGAACGGCCTATTTCGCTCACTAGGGCGAGAGGCATAGTCATCTATTGGAACGGTAGATTAATGGGGTATTCTGATAGGAGCTGATGGGGCATTTTGAGGGGTAAATGGGGCTGAGGTGGTCACCACTTCAGCCCCATTCACCACATTTTTTGGAAAGAGAGGAGAGCAGATGTAGGACCTTATTCGCTGAAGTTTGCTCCATGGTGCCCATCCCGCAAGCAGGGGTAAGGATGGAACCTGCGATCAGCGTTTTTGGATCCAGGCCCCATTCATAACAGCGGTTGAGGCCCTCTTGGAGTTTGGAGAAGAGGCCCTCTAGGGACTCCTGCCCGGTGAAAGTATAGGTGGGGACGATTCCCCAGGCAATAACGCCACCTCCACGAAGAAAACGGGTAATCTCATCAGGGTAAAGCAGGAAATAGTCCATATAATCAAAGGCGTCAAAGTTGACAATATCGGGTCCTGCTTCAATGATCATGGACCAGTCCGTGTTGCCGCAACAATGGATCCCTATGAGTGCATCGGACCGGTCTCTGAGGTAATCAATGACCTCTTTGAGAAGATGGACAACCTCAGACCGTTCAATGGGCGAAAAGGCGGAACCGAAACCGGAAAGGGACGGTTCATCCAGAAAAATGATCGGCTTTTTCCCTGATTTGCCTATTTCCCTCACCTGCCATAGGGCTTTGATGGAGATTCCCTTGACCATGACCTCCAGTAGTTCAGGATCATAGAGCAAGGATTTTCCATCAAGGCCTATTATGCCCCCTGAGAAGGTAATGGGTCCAACAATCTGGCCCTTAATATAGGGTCCATATGCCTGCGGATTTTTCCGGATCAACTTTAGCAGCTCATAGAGTCCGGGCGCAAATTCACTGCTGATGGCAAAATAATCAACGTCATCCGCTAAAAACCGATCGTAAAAGGCCACGAGCTCAGATTCCTTATCACTTGAGGTGACCGCGAGGGACCTCTTATCTTCTATGATTTCCAATAAAGGCAGCCCTTCACTGAACTGTATGTTCACGTCTTCCAGATGAGTGCGTTTGACAAGCTGGGGCCAAAAGGGGATCTCTGGGAGTTGTTCCAGAATGTGAAGGCAGGTGTCCTGGGCGCCCACGGACGGAACGCTACCAATTCCCGTAGCCTTAAAGTTGAATGCGGGTTTTCTTTCTTTTGACGTTGTATCCATTACTTAAGAGGTCCTTTCCTTCGTAAATGGGCCTTTTTGCACGCTGGATGAAGTCTCAGGCCAAGAGCCTAATCATAATAGTTGGATGGTCTACAATTAAGGTGTTTTGCAGAGTTTGAGAGGTAGGATTCTACTCGCTAGAATTTACTGTGTAAAGGGCTTAGCGCAGTTTAGGCTCAGGCGGTGTTGAACTGCTCCCGGATGTTGGCCAGCCATGATTCCAGAATGGCGATCATTTTTTCCTTTGTTTGCCTGACTTTATCGAGCTGTTTTTGCTCTATGGCGCTTTGTTCAGCGATCATGCTCTTGAGTTCCTCAAGTCGGCTCCTTGAGGATTCATCCTCCGGGTGTTGTGCAACGATTATTTCATAGGTATCTATGGCCTCTTCTATTTGCCCTTGTTCAAAATAGATCTCAGCCAAGGTAGGCGTAGCGATCTCAGGTTGCTCTTCTTCTAGAGCAGGGACCTCTTGCACGACCTCTTGTGCTTCAGATTGGGCGGTGATTTCTTCAATATGGGGTTGGGGTTCCTCCACTGGAGCCTCTTGTTTCGGTGACAGTGTATTCAGGAAATCGAGAGCCACCTGGTCATCGGGTCGATGAGCCAGATAGAGTTCAAGGGAGCGAGTTGCCTCTTGTTTTCTATTCTGCTTCATGTAGATTTCCGCTTGCAGTTTATATGTGTCCGTTAAATCACCGATCAGTGAGCTGACCTTCTCCAATTCCGTCTCGGCCTGGGGCATCAAAATAGGTCTCTGCCAGAAGTCGTCTGATATGGATGTCGTTAGGGTATGCATTTAGGGCCTTGACAGACTCCTGTATCACCCTTCTCAGCTGGCCTTCCTTTTTCAGGTTTGAAAGGAGATGAAAAAGGGTTTTTGGTGAAGGAGCATCTGCCAAGATCCGCCTGTAAAGCTCATCGGTATTCGCCATCCTCTTATCCTTTCCCCTGGTTTCGGGCTATTTAATCATTTTATTCAGAAACCTATACACTTGTCGGTTTGAATGCTTTCATGGGCGCTTCTTCTCTTTTGCTTGAGATGCACTGCGCCCTCCTTCTTTTGTGTTAAATCTGTATAGGATTTCGTTATCCTTTACCAAGCCCAGTTCCGTTCTTGCCACAGATTCCAAGTAGTCCTTATCCGTACGAAGCCGCTTGATCTCTTCCAGCAGGGCTTGATTCTCTTTCTCCAGTGTCTGAATTCTCTCTATATGGGCCTGTCTATCCTTTTCCATCCGATACAGGTGGATAAAGCCACGCTCACCGAATCCAAGCCATGAGGCCATCAGGGCCAAGAAGAGTAGGGTAATAAAGGAGAATTTCAAAAACCCTTTTTTTCTGATTGCCAAGATCAAATAGCTCCAAGAAAAAGTTAAAATGCCTTTTCAGGCTTCCACCGGGCGGCAATTATGATGGAATGGGCACCAGCCGTCTTGGCAAGATCCATAATCTGCACGACCTTGCCATGACTTACATCTTTATCCGCCTGGAGAATCACTTGAAAGATCCCTTTCTTTTTGACAAGTTTTCTCATCCTTTCCTGGAGGGTCGTCATGTCCATTCTCTTCCCTTCCAGGTAGGTATGGCCGGATTTGTCAATGACCAGGGTTATTCTGTTTTTCTCCTGATTGAGGATCCTTTTGGCCACTTTGGGTAGGCTGATGCGAACACCAGAAGCCACGTCGAAATGGGAGGTGACCATAAAGAAGATCAAGAGCAGAAAGACAATATCAATCAGCGGCGCGATACTGAGTCTTATCTCGTCCTCTCGTGGCTTCCTGAAGCGCATGATCCCCTAATCCTGCTTGTAGTTTTCCATGATCTCGATGATTTTTAGAGAATTTTCTTCCATTTCAAAGATAAGGGATTCTGCTTTGTCCCTTATAATTCGATGACACACCAGGGTCGGGATCGCCACACAAAGGCCTGTCGCGGTGGTAATGAGCGCTTCCGCAATTCCACCAGCCAGGGCAGCCGGGTCTCCCACGCCCTGGATAGAAATGACATTGAAGGTCTTGATCATGCCGGATACCGTACCCAACAACCCCAGCAATGGCGTCAAATTGGCGATAGTGGCCAGAATGCCCACACGTTTTTCAAGGATAACCGCCTCGCGTCCACCTCGATCCTCAACGGCCTCCTTCACCAACCACATGCCCCGTCCGATGTTTTTCAATCCTGCTGAAAAAATGTTGGAAATTGATGATGTATCCCCCTGGCAAAGGAAAAGGGCTTCAGATACCTTCTGTTGCCTCAGCAAGTCTCCCACCTTGCGAATAAATTCTTCAGGGAGGATGTGTTTCCGCCTTAATACCCACAACCGTTCCAGGAACACGGCGAGTGCTATGATGGAGCAAAAGATGATGGGGTACATAAATACCCCGCCCTTCATAATGAGATCAATCACAGTCCCATCTCCGAATGCGCACGTATGGATTTGGAGCCTAATGCTGCCCGCTTCGGAATAGAGAGATTATGGATTTGATAGAAAAGATTTCCGGAAGAATATGCCCGGGAAGCAACGGCTGTTCTGGATGGAGGGCTTAGAAAATCTATTTTGGCTCGTCTCCTCTCTTCCTATTTCAGAGATCTAGTCACGGGTGGCAAGTGAGTCCTTCTCCGCGCAGACCCTGAAAACGCGCAATAAGCTTCAATTTGACTGGTGTTACTTGAATCTTGTGATCTTGAATTTCCTGTACCTCAGATTCTCATTGTCTCCCTGAAAAAGACTATCCAAGTCTCTTACAAGAAACCTTAAGTAGGAGAGTTTGTCCGGCACCTCATCTGTTTCAAGGATCTCAAACGCTTTCTCAATCTCTTCCACCGTCTTCTCTAGCTCTTCTACAATATCAAATTCCCTGCTCAGTTCTGTGCTTTTACCATACTCCTCTGTCATATCTATTTCCTTTTCCATAAATTTAAAGATTTAATCAAAGGATGAACTGTTCAATCCCGTCTGCCCCTGAGGACTTGTTCCTATACTTCATGGAAATCAAGAAGCATCCTCTTCTAAACTCATTCGGACAAGATCAATATGTGGGGATTACATACGCGGTAAGGGTACAATAAATCAGCCTTTTGGTCAAGATTATGCGTGTGGCTAATAGAAGGAAAAGCCCTGCCAGGCTATGGCAGGGCTTTGATGAAAGCTCATTTGAACCACAAGATGGGAGCTAAGACCACTCCTTACGTCCTGATCTCCTGTAACATAAACACCAGGTAGGAGATGGCAAAGCAGAACAGGGTAATGGCCAACAGGGCCACCATATGGGGATAGACCACAACAATACTCTGGCCAAGGGTCAGAGGGTTCTGAAAACGAGATAGAGAGATTTGTTCAGCGAAGCCCATCAAATGCAAGCGCGTGGTCTTCCTGGTTGGATCGACAACGACAGCCGTAGAATAGGAATAAAGGATCATCGGAGAGAAAAGGGAGACCGATTCCTTTATACGCATATTCTTAATGAGCACGTCTTGATTGGTTCCTTCCTGTTGTTCCACAGGGGCTACCGTATTGGCCACGAGCACAGGGGCTCCGTAGCCCACAAAGAAGGAGAGGAAGAGCCATACGGCCGCCGTGGCCAGGAGTGATGTGGCCATACTCCTAAATGAGATCGAGAAAAGGATGGCTATCCCAAGCCAGAATGAGATGTAAAAAATGCTGATGACAAGATACATGAAAACACGCAGAATCTCCTCAATCCCGGGCACGACACCCAAAAGGATGAGCCCAAAACCTGAGATAATCAGCACAACGGATACCAGCATGATGGTAATATTGGTCAATCCGGCAAGAAATTTCCCGTTGATGACCGCATCCCGGTAGATGGGCTGGGATACTAATTTGATCAGGGTCCCCTGGGCTCTCTCACGGTTAATGGCGTCAAAGCCCAACACGAGCCCAATGAGCGGACCAAAAAAGGCGACAAATTGGACCATGGAGAATAGGACCCCGGGAGTACTGAAAAGCATGAGGAAGACAAACTTGGGCTTGGCCACACCTTCAAGGCCTTGCCTCACGTTTATCCCTGCCATATAGCTGAGGATGAAACTGACCAGGGCAATGAATGCGAAGAGGATGACAAATCTGTAGCTGCTCATGTGGTCAGCCAGCTCTTTTTTATAAACGGCCCATAGGCCTTGCATGATTAGACCTCCTGAAAATATTTCATGTAGACTTCTTCTAGGGTGTATGTTTCGTCTCCCACGCCCAGTTTTTCTCGAGCCAGTGCCTCAATAGAGTCCTCGGCCACCATTTCTCCATTAATCATGATCCCCACGCGGTGGGATATCTTTTGCACCTGGTAGAGATTGTGGGAAGAGATCAGAACCGTGATTCTTTTTTCTCGGTTCAAGGACTGGATGAGATCAATCAGGCGAAGGGCACCGTCCGGATCTAATCCGAGGGTAGGTTCATCTAGGAAGAGCACCTTCGGATCCTTGATGAGGACTTCTGCAATGCCCAAACGCTGGTTCATGCCGCGAGAATAGGCGCTCACCTTCTTTTGCGCATCTCCGGCAAGCCCAACCAGCTTCAAGGTCTCCTGAATCTTGCCCTCGGCTTCACCTCTCTCCATCCCGTTCAAATCGGCAATGTATCGGAGACTTTGCACCGCATCCAGGTCCCCGTAAAAGCCCACGTGTTCAGGAAGATATCCAACGGATCGCTTGACCTCTCTTGCCTGTCTCAAAGGATCCAGTCCACAGACTTTGGCGGAGCCCTCCGTAGGGCGACTGAGTCCCAGAAGCATCAGGAGCGTCGTGGTCTTGCCCGCACCGTTTGGTCCTAGGAACCCAAAGATCTCCCCTTCTTCAACTTGGAAGGAGAGATGGTCTACCGCGGTTTGGCGGCCATACCTTTTGGTTAGACCGCTTGTCTCTATGATTTTTTGGGTCTCCATTTTACCGCCTTCCAAACCTGAAAAATGTTGTCACGAGGCCCGCAACCACCAGTAAAATGATAATGACCCCTATTAGCCCCCAGGCGGTGGATGCTTTGACGGTTACTCTGAATTCCAGATTCTTTTTGGCCTTCTCCCCCTCCACCGCAAGACCGACGGAATAATCTCCCACCAAGGCCTCTTCGGCCGGTGTAATCGCCACTTCCACCTGCTTGAGATCTCCGGGAGCAAGGGTCTCAAGGGTCTCCGGCTTGAACTCCACCTTCCAGTTTTCGGGCTTGAAAGAGAGGAACTTGACGGTATTCTGTTTGGCAGAACCGGTGTTTTTCACATAAAAGGAGAGATTGGCCTCTTTTCCTCTCAAGGCACTTAACGACAGACGGCCATCAGCGGTCCCCGCATCCAGCTTGTAGGTCCCTGTCAGGGCCACCGTGATCTCTGCTTCTGCCTTGGCCTCTGGCGAGCTCACCTTGACTTTGATGGGGTATCTGCCGGGTTCGGACAAGAGGTAGGGTTTCACCTCCACGGCCATGGACTCACTCTGGCCCTGCTTAATCCTCAGGCTTGAGAAATATTTCTCCTCATAGGCCGGTTTGAATTTGATGTCCCAATTTCGCGGGCCTTCATGAGCGAGGTTGAAAATCGTGTCCTTATCCAGTTTGTTCTCCACTTCAATAGAAAATTCAAATGTGGCATCCGTTGGCCCCTCGAGCACTGGATATGAGGTGGTAATTCTCACATCTTTGGATTTTTTCTCCACTTCCTTTGCCTTTACCGTGATCACCACCTTTCCTGAAGAGGTCAACTTTCCGTCCTGAGTCTGGCCTTTGACTAGAAAAGTGTATTTCCCCGGGCCCACGCTCTCATCATGCTCTGCCTTTAGGGTCAGGCTTTTGGATTTATCGCTTTCCACATAGACACCGGTTACCCCGAAGCTGTAAGTTTTTACAGACGCTGTCCAGCCTTCAGGCACCGAGGGGAGTGCGAGTTCAATGATCTCATCCTGTCTCCCTTTGTTGACGACTTTCAAGTCTATGCTCACGTCTTCACCCTGAGCCACAATGACGCCCGAATATTCCGGGGCGACAGATATGCCACGCGGGGGAAGATCCTTCTTTTCTTCTTCGTCCCCATATGCAGGGAGGATCATTCCCCCCGCAACCAAGCTGAGGCCAATAATTGCAACGTAAAAGAACAAACCACCCTTACTCCATCTCATAAATTTAATCCTCCTTTAGTCATTGTCTGATTTGGCATGTTTGGCGAGGGAATCGGCATCATAGCCTGCTTTCTTATAATTATCAAGTGCTCTCATCTTGAGACCCTTATCTTTAGTCTTTTCAGAATGTTTGTCTGCCAGCTCGGCCGCATGGCTCCACATCCCCGCCTGCTCGTAGTCTTTTATCTTCCTTTCCACACCCAGAGCCGCATCCGATGTCTCCGTGACCGCAGAATGGCACCATGAGATGATCTTTCTTACCTTCTTGCCGCACTCAGGGCATTCGGAAAGGGGCCTTTCGCTGA
>JASFEQ010000135.1:0-9900 GCA_050124735.1 Desulfobacteraceae bacterium
ACCCTGATGCATGATGCGTTTGGGGGCCCATAAAGGATTGATGACAATTCCTTCCTCGATTGCCTCTTCAATGTCTTTCTCCCAGGCCGGCATCTCCTCAATGGTTCTTCGATAGAATATTTGAACAGCCTGAGCGCCAACCCGCAGTGCGGTTCGTGCCGCGTCAAAAGCAACGTTGCCGCCCCCCAAGACCACCACATTACCCTTCAGTCGTATCTCCTTGCCGGTCCTGACATCTGTTAAGAATTGAAGACCATAATAGAGACCTTCCAGGCCCTCTTCCTCTCCTATGATCCCCATTCTTACGCTGGACTGGGCTCCCGCAGCGATAAAAACCGCACTGTTTCCTTCGTCCATAAGGTCATTGACCGTATGCCTGGCGTCAATGGGGGAGTCATAGCGGACCTCCACACCGCAGCTTTCAATGTACTTGATCTCTGCCTCGATCACCTTACGAGGGAGGCGAAATTCAGGAACGGCCAACCCTAGCATTCCTCCTCCCACCGCTTGAGCCTCATAAACAGTTACCTCATATCCCATTTGGGCCAGAAAATAGGCACAAGTCAGCCCTGCGGGCCCAGCTCCCACTATGGCCACTTTCTGGTCCTGGGTCACTGGAAATGGTTCTCTCGGCTTGCCAATGTGATCCAGGTACCAGTCCGCCGCATAGCGCTTGAGGGCACGAATGGCGACGGGTTCGTCCAGTTCACCACGGCGACATTTGAATTCACAGGGGTGGACACATATGCGGCCACAGACAGCGGGAAAGGGATTCCTTTCCCTTATGATCTCCACCGCCTGCTCCAATTTCCCACTCGCAATGGATGCCACATAGTTGGGAACGTCAATCCCTGCTGGACAGGCATGCTGACAGGCGGAAATGACCATGGAATCGCAAGTAGCCCCTGCGCAGCGATGATCCAAGATATGTTCCTCATACTCCTCTAAGAAGTATTCAATTGTAGAGAGGGCAGGCTTGGGAGCGGTCTGCCCGAGTCCACAGAGGGAAGACCCAATCATGGTTTCCCCTAATTCCTTAATGGCTTGAATGTCCTCTAGCCTCCCTCTTCCTTGGGTGATTCGTGTTAATATCTCCAGCAACTGTGTTGTCCCCAGGCGACAAGGAGCACATTTCCCGCAGGATTCTGACTGTGTAAAGCTCAAAAAGTATCGCGCGATTTCCACCATGCAGTTGTTCTCATCCATAACCACCATACCGCCAGACCCCATAATAGAGCCAATCCGTTGCAACGTATCGTAGTCGATGGGAAGATTCAGATACTGGGGCGGCACACAACCTCCTGATGGCCCCCCCATTTGGACTGCCTTAAATTTCCGTCCTTTAGGAATACCGCCACCAATATCAAAAACCACCTCTTTGATGGTCACACCTATGGGGACCTCCACAAGGCCTGTGTTGTTCACTTTGCCTGCCAAAGAGAAAATCTTTGTTCCTTTGCTCTTTTCCGTTCCTACCTGCGTATACCATTTCACACCGTTCTTGATGATCAACGGAACATTTGCCCATGTCTCCACGTTATTGATGTTAGTCGGCCTACCATCCAGTCCCGACTGCGCAGGATATGGAGGGCGAGCCCTCGGCATCCCTCTTTTTCCCTCGATAGAGGCTATCAGCGCAGTCTCCTCGCCACAGACAAAGGCCCCTGCACCCATCTTTATGGAGAGATCAAAGTCAAATCCGGCCCCTAAGATATTTTCCCCTACAAGACCCAGTTCCTTCATCTGCTCTATAGCCTTTTTTAGGTGTTCAACAGCAATAGGGTATTCCTCTCGAACATAAATGTAACCATACTCCGCTCCTATGGCGTAGGCACCAATAAGCATTCCTTCCAAAACGGAATGGGGATCTCCTTCCAGAACGGCCCTATCCATGAAAGCGCCAGGGTCCCCTTCATCCGCATTGCATATGATAAATTTGGGCCTCCCTTCAGCCTGGCGGGTGAATTCCCATTTCACACCTGTGAGAAAACCGGCACCCCCCCGGCCTCTTAGTTGGGCCGTTTTCACTTCTTCGATAACCTGCTCTGGCGTCATTCGGCTGAGGCCCTTCACGATAGCCTGATATCCACCAGCTGCAATGTAGTGCTCGATGTTGGTTGGATCGACTCGTCCACAGTTGGCCAGCACCCTTTTCACCTGTTTCTTATAAAAGGGGATCTGATTGTGGTAAAAGACTGGGCTTCCTGTCTGGGGATCTTTGTATGCAAGAGGATCAATCAACCGGTTCTGTTTCAGCGTAAGGGCTGCGATCTCAGCCGCGTCTTCCGGATTGACTTCCTGGTATTGAATGCCCAAGGGATCAATGGCAATTACCGGCGCCTTGGCACAAAACCCGTGGCATCCCGTGGATCGTACCTCCACCTGACCGGTAAGGCCCTGCTTCTTAACCTCCTCTTCCAGTGCAGCCCGAACCTCTGCCGCACCATAGGCGCGACACCCGGTCATGCAGACATAGACCAAGGTTTTACCCGGATCTTGCTGAGCCAAAATCTTGTTTCGGAACCACTCAAATTCTCCAATGGAATGGAGCCTTTTCATTCCTACTTACTCCCTTTTCTTTCTTTTCCATATTGGTTCAGGACGGTGGTAATCTTTGGAGGGGAGAGCTTTCCAAAATGAGACCTGTTGATCATCATTACAGGAGCCAGAAAGCAGGCCCCGAGACAGGCCACCGTCTCGAGCGTAAATCGATAATCGGGGCTGGTTTCCCCTTCATTCAGTCCAAGCTCTCTTTTCATGAACCTAAGGACGCTTCGGCCCCCCTTAACATGACACGCTGTGCCACGACATACCTTAACCACATATTTACCTTTCGGCTCCAGCGAGAATCCAGCGTAAAAAGTGATCACGCCCTGTACCTGACTTGGATAGATATTCAGGGCCTCTGCAATGGGCTCAATGGATTCCGGAGGGATATAACCAATTGCCTCCTGTATATCCTGGAGCAACGGGATCAAAGCCCAGCTCTGCCCCCTGTGTTTACCAACGATGGCTTCCAGTTGCCCCCAGTCTACCTGTTTCGGCTCTGTCATCGTAACCCCTTGTCTTTGCTGTATTTGTTTGTATATACAAAACTCAAGCATTTGAAATATTAAAAGTTTTACTCGTCTAAAGATGCTGGATTATGCATCTTGTTCAGAGATGAAACACCAGCCATCCAATATCTATGCTTTTTCAATCTTCACATTGGCCACTTTCCACCCAGGCGAATCCTCCACTCCCAACGGAGTCAGTCCTATGAGCTGCCTTGCATCATTGCTATGAAAGGCCATGGGAACGAAAATGAGTCCAGGTCTCAAATTCCCCTTAAAGGTGACCTCTCTGGAGATGGAGCCGTATGGAGAAGAAATTCTGACCTTATCCCCCTGCTCGAGCGTCAATTTGCTCCCATCTTCAGGGGATATTTCCACCTCGCCTTTCAGACCAAAACCCCGAATGCGCTCAGAGAGGCCGGTCCTGGTCCCACTTCCCAAATGAAATCTCAATGACCCCAAGATGGCTTTAGAGGGATAAGCCTCCTCTCCTCCCTCAATCGCAGTTGAGATAAGAGGCGTGAAGTAGATCGGCTCCCCTTTTCCATCAGGATCAAACAACCGCATCCGGCTTGTCGCTTTAATCCAGGTCTGCGCCCTTTCCTCCTCCAGATCTGAATACATGGGCACATCTCGCCTTATTTCCGCCCTGATTCTCTGAACCGAAGAATACTGTTCCGGATGCCCCATGCGCTGAGCCAAGAGATTCAGGATCTCCCAATCAGGTTTCGCATCCGCGGGCGGGGAAACCACGGGCTCAAAAGATTGAATTCTGCCCTCCATATTGGTGAAAGAACCGCTTTTCTCGCTGAACGCGGCCCCTGGCAATACCACATCTGCCAATTTAGTGGTCTCCGCAGAGAGGATGTCCTGGACCGCGAGAAATTCTAAATTCTCCAATGCCTTGCGCGCCCGTTCAGCCTCGGGTAGACCCCGAAGGGGGTTTTCGCCCATGATATACATGGCCTTGAGGTTTCCCCTCTCCGCCTCCTCGACCATGCGAATCAGGTCGAGCCCCGGATCAGGAGAGAGTTTCACCCCCCATGTCTGCTCCCAGTATTTGCGGTTTTCGTCGCCACTTATCTGCTGCCGGCCAGGAAGGAAGTCGGGCACCGTTCCCATATCCCACGACCCCAACTGGTTGTTTTCCATGGCAAGGAAATAGACGCCTTTTCCCTCCACGCCCAGGCTTCCTGTCATCAGGGCCAGGTTGATCAGAGCATCCATGGTTTGAACCCCGTAGCGCTGTTGCAAAACGCCCTCTCCCACCACAAAGGCTATCTTTCTTCCTCCAAGCAAATCTGCTGCCTCTTCCAGCAGAGCCACATCAAGCCCGGTGATTCGAGACGCCCTTTCAAGGTCAAAGGAGGCGAGGCCTTCGCGGTAGAGATCAAAACCTTCCGTGTATCGGCTGATGAATTGGCCATCAGATGCCTCCCTCCTGTAGATTATGGCTGCAATGGCATTTATCAACTCAGAATCAGTCTGGAGAGCAACGGGCAGCCAGAGGCTGGAAAAAGGTACAAGTTCCGTTCTTCTCGGATCGGCCACGAGTATTGGGATGCCCTTCATCCTGGATGCCCTTTTGAGGTAATAGCCCGCAACAGGCAGGGAGTGGATCGGGTTGGCCCCGATAACAAAGATCACCTCTGCTTGTTCCAGTGCTGATAGTGGCGTAACCTGGCCACCCTCTCCCAGCCTTTCATTCAATGGTCTCAATGTGGGACGCCCAGCCAAATAACTCCCGTTATCCACATTATTGGTTCCCAGGACCGCGCGGGCGATTTTTTGAAAGAGGTAATTCTCTTCGTTCGTGCACTTGGATGACCCGAGGAATCCGATGCTCTGGGGCCCGTTTTTCGTTTTAACTGAAGTCAGTCGTTCAGCCACCAGGTCGATGGCCTCCTCCCAGGCCACAGGTGAGAGTTCACCATTCCTTCTAATCAATGGAGCCTTTAATCGCTGCGGCGCATTCAAGAAGTCATTGGCAAAATGGCCGCGGACACAAAGGGTGGATCGGTTGACCGTGCCATCCTCGTGGGAAGGATTCGCCTCGATCACTTGACCCTCCACAGAACCCATCAGAAGGGAACACCCCACACCGCAGAACCCGCAGATGGTCGGGGATTCTTTTTGTGCAGTACCCACATACCGGGTATTTTTGGTTACCAAAGCCCCTGTTGGACATATGGAGACACAAGTGCCGCAAAAGGTGCAGTTGGACTTTTCCAAGGGTAAATCATGTGCGGTTGCGGGCCGTGATCTGAACCCCCTCAAGTTGAAATCAATGGCCCCAACCACGACCAGTTCGTGGTCGGCACGAATGCACTTCCCACAGAGAATGCACTTACTCAGGTCTCTGATAATAAAGGGATTTGCCTCCTCCAGACCCGTATAGTGGGGCATGGGATAAAGCCCCATTGAACCCACACCCAATTCAGCCGCAATCTGCCTCAACGCACATCGGTTCCCTTGGTTGCATACGATACAGGACTCGGGATGGTTGGCAATCATCAGACGAATAATATTGGTCCGGTGTTTTTTGATGGCGTCAGAGTCTGTCTGGATAGCCATATTTGGGGATACGGGGGTGACGCAAGAGGCCCAAAGACGTCCACTTTTTTCATCTTCCACTATACAGAGACGGCAGGCGCCAAACGGTTCTAGGTGGGGATGATGGCACAGGGTGGGGATCTTGATACCATTTTCCGTGGCCGCATCTAATATACTGATCTCAGACCGACAACTTATATTCTTCCCATTAATGGTGAGACTGATCTCTTCCAAGGCTTTTTACCCCCGTAATTCTCTGGAGTATTAGAGTATTGGAGTATTGGAATAAGAAGAGAACGTTTTTTCTTTTTTGTTTAGAGTTTTTTTAACTTGGCGGCGTCCAGGTAAAGTCTCAGTTTATCCTCAGCGCCTATGGTGATGATGTGGATGCCCTGACACAGGTCTTTCAGGCCAGATACGATCTCCGTAAATATTTCGATACTCGCCTTTTGTCGGTCGGTCGCTCTTGCCAGTTTCTTGATAATCCAGTCAGGCACCAGGCCTGATTTGAGATGCCTATTGAGGAATTGGGCCATTCCGGCTGTTCTTAATATCATCACCTCTGCAATGACAGGAACCCCGAACGTCTTGACCTTTTTGGCAAATTTCTCAAACAACGCCACATTGAACACCGGGGTGGTCAGAAAATAGCCTGTGCCCATCTTCGTCATCTCTTCCATTTCCTGCATCTCCAAGTCAGGCACGTTTTTCCCCCATTTGGATTCAACGCCAGAGCCAATGGTGAACTGGGCGGCAGAAGGGAGCTCTTTTCCATCCACCGTGTGGCCTTCCTGTAGATGTTCCAACACGGAGCCCAATTTCCCTGAATCCACATGGAAAAACATCATTTCCTGTAGGCTATCCCCTGTGATGCGGTAATCTTCCGTAAAAACAAGGAGGTTATCAACGCCCGTCTCGTGTGCTTGTATGAGATCTTTTTGGAGCTGCAGCCGGTTCTTCTCACGGGTGGTCGTCTGGTAGATGGCCTCAAACCTGTTTTGTTTCAGCATCTCGCAGGTCTTAAGGGTGTCTCCCACAATGCCTTCTATATCTAATTCCGGCACGGTGACACCGTCCACCCTCCCCCTGACCAGCTCCAGCCTCTTAATGATCTCTTCAGGCCCTTCATCAACAGGAGGCTGTATTTCAGAGGTGACCACAAATCTCTTTTTCTCAAGGGCTTCTTTTAGCTTCATCTGAATCTCCTGAACGCTTCGTCACTGGTCATCCGTCATTGGTCATTGGTGTTTCACCTAGCGAATGACAAGTGACAAATGACTAATGACGCTCGGGCTAGGCCAAACCTAACAGTTGTGCCACTTCCAGCCTAAGCTGGGGCAGGGGTAGAGGTTTTGAAAAACACAGATCTGCGCCGTACTCCTGCATTTTCTTGAATTTTTCGTCGTCAAGGTAAGCTGAGAGTACAATGATCTTCGTATCTTTGGTCTCGTCATCTGACTTTATCTTCTTGCAGACATCATATCCTTTGATATCCGGCATCATGATATCTAGAATCAACAGATGCGGTTTGAAATGGTTGACCTGAATCCCGGCCTCAAACCCATCCGATGCGGATATGATCTCGTAGTCGTACTCCTCCTCCTCCAGTGCCTGAACAATCGTTTCCACGATAATAGGGTCGTCATCCACGATGAGGATCCGCTTCCTCTCACCAATGATCTCCTCTTCTGGAATGGGTATTCCCTGCCTTCGCATAAAATCTTCCAGATCAAATTTCTTGATCCGGCGATGTCCCCCTACGGTCTTGTAGGCTGGGATATGACCAGCCTCGATCCAGTTGATAATGGTTTTGGGGGAGACACTGCAGTGTTTGGACGCCTGGAAAACAGTAAAAATATCATCCATAAGGAAGGACCTCCCGAAATCTTGTTTGAAATTTTATAGTTATTATACTTTTTATAGAATGTCAACCTTTAATTTTAAATTTTTAGACTGATAAAAACGGCATATTCTATAATTACTAAACAATTTAGGGGGAATTAGGTGGTTTTGTATAAATAGTTTGGTTTCATAGAATAATCATAGTTTTGATTAGGTCGACTTGATTTATAAAAAAAATGTTAAATTTGATTATAGTAGACCAAACTATAAGTAAGTAGGAACAAATATAGAAAAAATGTTTGCAGAAATTACTCAGGTGAGTGATTCAGAATGTTCTTCATGCTTTGGGAGGGTGATGGTAAAGGTCGTCCCCGATCCCCATTTACTAGATACCCGTATATCTCCCCCATGATCCCTAATAAATCCATAGCAGACGGATAACCCTAGACCCACATCCTTGACGCTATCTTTGGTGGTAAAAAAGGCATCAAAAATCTTACTCAGGTCTTCTTCGCGGATTCCTGTCCCTGTATCCGTGATTTCCACATAAATGGTGTCCTCTCTTGCCATGCTCTTCACAGTCAGTGTTCCCCCATCCGGCATGGCGTCCCTCGCATTGGAGATCATATTGAGAAATACCTGGCGGAGCTGGTTTCTGGAAGCATACACTTTTCCTAAATCTCCGGCTAGAGGGGCTGAAATACGTATACTATTCTCCAGCAATTGTTTCCTGACTAGGAGCAATATTTCGTCCAATACTTGATTCACATCCGTCAGCTGCCGCTCCTCCTCATCAGGTTTTGAGAAGCTGAGCATTTTTCTGAGCAGTTCGGTGAGGCGTTCGGTTTCAGACAGGGCCATATCAAGAATCTTTCTCCTCTTGTTCTCGGGAGGGACTTCAGTTTTCAGAAGCTCCAAGGTATTCATGATGCCATACAAGGGGTTGTTTAATTCATGGGCGATCTGGGAAGTTAATCTTCCCATGGCGGCCAACTTCTCGGACTGAAGCAGCTTTTCCTGGGTGTCTCTCAATTGAGACTCCATGTCCAACCGTTCACTTATATCCACAAAAATGCCCACTGATGCGATCTCTCTTCCTTGGGCATCATAGATAATTGCAGCGGAGAGATTGCCTTCAATAATCTCCCCATCCCTCCTCAAATAAAGGATCGGATAAGACCTCAATCTCCCAAGACCCCCATATTCCGGGCCCCGCATGATTTTCATCACTTCTCTGGCCAAGCTCTCGGGATAGATCCTTTCAATATTCATCTTGCCAACCACTTCTTCGGCCTTATACCCCAGGATCTCTTCGGCTCCCCGGTTCCACATGATGATATTTCCCTGCAAATCCGTGGCCATGATGGCGTTGGGCGAGCTTCTTATAATCTTGTCCAAGAAGCCGTGGGCCTCCCTGAGTTCATCCTCCATCTGTTTTCTCTGGGACAGATCCACATTGATTCCTTCATAACCTAGAACATTGCCCTGCCGATCGTACCTTGCATGGCCCGTGTGCAAGACCGGTATCGTTCTTCCGTCTTTCCGCTTGAAAAGAACTTCATAATCAATGACCCGGCCATCCCTTTCGATCATTTCTTGGAATTTCCCCCGATCTTCCGGTTTCAAATACAGGTCTTTGGCGATGTCGATCTTTAGAAACTCCTCTTTTTTTTCATAACCCAGCATTTCCAGTAGCGCCTTGTTGGCATCCAGGAACCTCCCCTCTTTGCTGCTTATGTAGACCCCTACACCCACGTTCTCAAACAGTCTTTTGTATTCTTCTTCTGTAGACCTGATTCTTTCCTCTGCCTCCTTTTTCTCTGTGATATCTTTGAATATACTCACTTTCGAGGTTGTTCCGTCCGAGTTTCTCAAAGGAAACTCAACCTGGTCATACGTGGGGCCTGCACTGGTAATCTGATGTTGCCAGGTAACGGTTCTCCCGGCGAAAACCTCTTCTGCCCGACACCATGGGCAAACTTCATCCTTTTTGTGCAACACTTGGTAGCACTTCTTGCCTATCCCCGCACCAAATTCTCTGATCATCGCCTCATTCATATATTCTATGTTCAGATCCTCATCCACCATGTAGATGCCATCTATTAGGACATCAAGGATTGGGGCAAATTTATGAATGTCCTTGTCGATCATGGCTTTCCCTCACTCTTCCTGCTTTGGATTGGTTGTGATGCGCATTACTAGGGCTCCAACCTACCGAAGGTTTCGTTTCCTTCTTCCTAATATAATACACTCCCGCACATATTGACCATATAGTTTTTTACTAGGATTTGAAGCAGAAAAGATGCGGGCATGTAGCCGTTTCGGGATAAGTTAATGAGGGGGAAGCAGCGGATGATATCAAGCGGCTGGAGCCTATCTTCAAAATTGACAAAACTGTTTCCTGATGCTAGAAGATAAAATGTTTAGATATTAGCTCCTTCAGTTAAAAACT
>JASFEQ010000136.1:0-9871 GCA_050124735.1 Desulfobacteraceae bacterium
TCACGGATTTGTTAGGAAACGCGGGACCAGAGGAAGCAACCGTTTTTTTTGAGGACTCTGGAAGCCAGATGTTCCTGCAGGTGGAGAAAAGATAATAAGGGATCAAGCAGTGCAACGCAATACTGATACGGGTAAAGAACTAATCAATTCAGATGCTACGGATTTTGACACTTATCTTTGCGGTATCATCCATGAGTGGTCAAAAACAGTCGCATCTCTCGTTTTCATCCTGGTTCCCCTCTTTTTTATCCTCGACTACTTCACAATGCCAAAGGAGCTACTACCTCGGTTTGGAATATACAGACTTGCCTGCACAATAATAGCCATCATTCAATACACTATCATTTGCCGTACCAACCCGAACAAATTCTCCTACGTTCACGGTTACATGGTTTCTGTCATCGTTGGCGGTATGATTGTTTTAATGACCGTTGACCTTGGGGGCTTTGACTCCAGCTACTATGCAGGGCTGAATCTTGTCATCATCGGAGTTAATCTCCTTCTGCCCTGGATGTTGCTCCATTCGGCTATAAATAGTCTCATCGTCATCGGGATGTACCTCCTGCTCAATTTCATTGCAGGCCTGGATTATGACTCAAGCATTTTGACCAACAACCTCTTTTTTCTCTTCTCCACGGCTGTAATGGCTGTGATTATTACCCATGTGAGGCACAAACTTGTCAAACAGGAGTTCCATTTGCTCGTGGAGTTAAAAAAGGCAAGAGATGCCCTTTGGAGTGAGATGGAACTTGCCAAACGCATACAGACAGCTCTTTTGCCCAATAAAGAAAAGATCAAGGGTTTTGAGATTAGTGCAAAAATGCTCCCTGCCAAAGAAGTGGGCGGAGACTATTACGACATCATGGAAACCTCCAGGGGGGATAAATGGGTGACCATTGGTGATGTATCGGGTCACGGCGTTGATTCCGGATTGATCATGATGATGGCCCAGACAAGTATCATTTCAATGATAAATAACTGCACAGACTGTAGACCATCCGCAGTACTGAATTCGGTAAATAGAGTGATCAGAGAAAACATTTCAAGAATGGGTTCCGACCACTATATGACGTTGATGGCTATCCGCGTTGACGAATCAGAAGTCACTCTGGCTGGAAAACACCAAGACGTCATCATATATCGATCTGCCTTGAATAAGACGGAGGTTATTCCCACACAAGGGACTTGGTTGGGAATTTCTGATGATATTGAAGCGTATTTAAAGGATAAGACGATAAAAATCAATGATGGTGATGTGGTCCTGTTATTCTCTGATGGCATCACAGAGGCCACAAACAATAATGGCGAAATGTACGGACAGTTACGGTTAGAACAGGCACTCAATCATTATGCGGACTTACCTGTCGGAAAGCTTCTTGATAAGGTTATGGGCGATGTGAAGGCTTTCCAGGAACAACAGTTAGACGATATGACCTTACTGGTCATAAAGAAATGGCCAGAGAGATGATTTCCTTTCTCAGTCCATGTCAATTCCTCAAGGAGTGATTCTGGATGATAGACTCATCGGCGACACCCGCTGAATTCAAGATGAATGTCCTAACACTCTCCTTTCAGGAAAACCTGGAGGGAGCTTTCCAAGAAGAATATTCTCAAAAATCTTTGAGACATGTTCAAGTCGCCCTGATTGTCGCCATATTTTTTTATGGGATTTTTGGAATTCTTGATGCCTGGATAGCTCCAGGAGATAAACATAAACTTTGGTTTATCCGATACGCCATTTTCTGTCCCTATGTGCTTTCAATCTTCCTGTTTTCTTTCTCCAAACGCTTTATCAAATACATGCAATGCCTTGTCGCCTCTATGATAATAATCGCAGGGCTGGGCATCATTGCGATGATACTCATTGCTCCAAATCCGGGCAACTACTCATACTATGCCGGCTTGATTCTTGTGTTTTTGTACGGCTATACATTTTCCAAACTCAGATTCGTCTGGGCAACCCTTGCAGGATGGATGATTGTGATTGGTTACGAAATAGCTGCAGTTGCCTTAAGCCACACGCCAATTCCTATTCTCATAAACAATAATTTCTTCTTCCTTTCAGGCAATATCATCGGAATGTTTGCCTGCTATTCCATTGAACTCTATTCCCGAAAGGAATTTATGCAGACACGGTTGCTGGAAGCTGAGAGAGAAAAAGTTGACTCAGCTAATCGTGAACTTGAGAAAAGAGTGGAACAGCGCACTGCACAACTTGTAAAAGCGAATAAGGAACTCAAGGAAGAAATTTCAGAACATAAACGCACTCAGGAAGAGCTAAAGAAGAGTGAAGAGAAGTACCGTACTATTCTTGAGAACATAGAGGAAGGCTACTATGAGGTTGACCTTGCCGGCAACTTCACTTTTTTCAACGACTCCATTCAAAAGATCCTCGGGTATGACAGAAACGAACTAAGGGGCATGAATAACCGACAATACACAGACCAAGAAAACGGCAAGAAATTATATCAAGCATTCAACAAGGTTTATACTACAGGAAGAGCCACGAAGGAATTTGACTGGCAGATCATCCGGAAAGATGGAAGCGAAAGATATGTTGAAGCTTCCGTGTCTGTCCTAAAAGATTCCGAAGGAGAACCGATAGGCTTTAGGGGCATTGTACGCGATATCACAGAGCGAAAAGAAGCAGAAGAAGCC
Organism: Desulfobacteraceae bacterium; assembly: GCA_050124735.1. GTDB lineage: Bacteria > Desulfobacterota > DSM-4660 > Desulfatiglandales > HGW-15 > JASFEQ01. The sequence continues at coordinate 2,659 of JASFEQ010000136.1, forward strand.
CTGAGGGAATCCAAAGAGAAATATCGACTTCTTGTTGACTATGCTCATGATGGCATTTTCATCGCCCAGAGCGGCCTGATTAAGTTTCAAAACCCTAAGGCCCAGGAGATTTTCGGATGTTCTACCCATGAACTGCTTGAGACACCTTTTATCGATCTCGTCCATCCTGAAGATAGGCGTTTCCTCCCAAAGGGGGAAGAAAGAAGGCCTAAAGGGGAGGACATCCCCAGCACCTATTCTTTGAGAATAATAAATAAATCTGGCGAAGAGCTCTGGGTTCAGATCAATGCTGTTGACATCAAATGGGAGGGAAAGCCGGCTACGCTTAGTTTTGTAAGTGATATTACATTTGAAAAGAGACTTGAAGCGCAGCTCCTTCAGGCCCAGAAGATGGAAGCCATTGGCACCTTGGCGGGTGGAATTGCCCATGACTTCAATAACATCCTTTCCTCAGTGATAGGGTACACCGAACTAGCGATAGAAGAGGTCTCCAAGGGGGGTCTGCTGCATAACAATCTGCAAGAGGTGCTCAAGGCGGGACGGCGTGCCCGGGACCTGGTAAGGCAAATTCTTGCCTTTAGTAGACAATCGGATCAAGAACTTAAACCACTTGAGATAAGCCCTATCATCAAAGAGACGCTCAAGCTGTTGCGCGCCTCGCTGCCTTCCACCATAGACATCAAACAGCATATCGGAGCCAATATGGGCACTGTTATGACTGATCCCACCCATGTGAATCAAATTTTGATGAACCTTTGTACCAATGCGGCCCATGCCATGGGAGAAAACGGCGGGATTCTGGATGTGAGCTTGGAGAAAGTGAGAAACGGAACCGACGTAGGTGTCAGGTTTGCCGGTTTGTCCTCAGGTCCCTACTTAAAACTGACCGTGAGCGATAACGGCTACGGTATGACTCCTGAAGTTAGGGAAAGAATTTTTGATCCCTATTTCACCACGAAAGAGAAGGGCGAGGGAACCGGTCTGGGATTAGCCATGGTCCATGGAATCGTAAAGAGCCATGGAGGTACGATAACGGTTTACAGTGAGCCAGAAATGGGTTCCACATTCCATGTCTACCTTCCCATCATGGAAACAGAAACAGATCAGGATACGGGGACCGAAGAAACAGTTCCTACAGGAAGCGAGCGCATTCTTTTCGTCGACGATGAGCAGCCCATAGCAGACATAGCCAAGCAGATGGTAGAGCAACTGGGGTATACCGTGGTTACAAAAACCAGCAGTCTCGAAGCCTTAGAGCTATTCCGAGCAAAACCTGATGAGTTTGACCTGGTCATCACCGATATGACCATGCCCAGCATGACGGGTGAAGAATTGGCCAATGAGCTCATGTTCATTAGGCCTGATATTCCCATTATCCTTTGTACAGGATTCAGTAGAAGGGTCACTGAAAAGAAGGCAAAGGCCATGGGCATTCAGGCATTTATCCTCAAGCCCATCCTCAGGCAAGAACTGGCTGAAACCATACGACGGGTCTTGGATGAAACAAGATAGACCCCCTCCTACCTGGATTCTAAGCCATCACCCACTTGAATTCGACCAATGAGATCGAGTGCGGATGCGAGGGTTTGCTCCTTGGAAGGAAGTTTTAAAGCGGATTGAAGCATCTCAAGGCTAATAACCTTATTTAGCTTGGCCATGATGGAAAGGGAAGCAAGGGCCCAGTCCTGAATCTTTACCCCCTGTCCCTTAAAATCTACCGCTTGTACCCTCGCCTTTGAGTGAGGAACCTCAACCCCTTGAGCCTGAATGACTAAGGAATCCTCATCCAGGTGATCGAATAGAGCCCTTCGACGGTCAATCCCCTCTTGGCCGATGGCCACCACCACGTTAGCTCTATCTATACCTGTATACCCAATCCCTTCTGGAGATAAGATGAGTTCACTGATAGAAGGGCCCCTCAGTACCGTAATGTCATACTCATTTTTTTGTGTTACCCTAAGACCTGCAGTTAGACCAGCAAGACACAAAATCTCGCCGGCCGTTATCACTTTCTGGCCCGCACGACCGAGGATGACCACCTCTTGTCTGCTCGGCTCTGGTGGACAAAATCTAGCTTCAACTTTTAGCGGTGGCGGTGCGGGTTTTTCTCTTGAAGCCAGGGCCCTATAGTGATGACCATACTCCTCTCTCAGGTTTTCTTTCACAGGCCCTTCTATTATCGGCACGTTCCCAAGGGCTTCCTCTATGATTTTCGGCGTCAGCTTATTCCTTTTTGTATAACGGCCAGGACAAAGCCCCCACATATCCATAAGAGAAAATCCTTCAAAACGTAGGGCGGCTTCAAGCACCTCTGGCAAATCCTTTCTGTAACTTGAACAACGGGTGACATAGCTAGCCCCCGCAGAACGCGCAACCTGGCATACGTCCATGGGACTTTCAAGTTGGTTTAGAAAGCCCGATGCCAGGATCGCCTCGGGGGGCGTCGTGGCTGAAAATTGGCCACCGGTCATGCCGAAATTGAAGTTGTTTAAGATCAGCAGAGTTAGATCCAGGTTGCGGCGGCAGGCGCTGAGAAGGTGCGCGCCCCCGATGCCCAAGCCACCATCACCCATGGTCACGACAACCTTTAATTCAGGTTGAGCCAGCTTTAGACCCGTTGCATAGGTCAGGGCACGACCGTGGAGCCCATGGAAGGCATGGGTATGAAAATACGTGTCGAAAAGGCCTGAACATCCGATGTCACTGACGATGACTACCTGATCTCCTCGAAGACCCATGTTCTGGAAACACCTGTCAAGGGCGTGAGTAATTCGCTCATGAGAGCAACCAGGACAAAAAACCGGGGGCCGGCTCTCATTCAAGAGACTAGACATGGGTTATCACCTCCCTGATTTGCTGAGGGTTTATCAGCCGGCCATCCATCTGGCCAAAGAAATCCACCTTCTTATCAGGAAGGAGGCGCTTCACCTCTCTCACATACTGCCCAAGGTTCATTTCAAGGACAACGATGCGTTTAACATTTTTGGTTTGCTCCCTGATCAGGTTCGCCGGTACGGGCCAGAGGGTCTTTAGGACAAGGAGAGAAATCGGCCTTCCGTCTGCTTTTCTCTCTTCGAACACATCTTTTGCAGCTCTGGCCGTAACCCCGTAGGTAAGAAGCAACGTATCTGCATCATCCTCTATGTGCGCCTCATAGAAAGAAAACCGATTGATGGCTGAATGAAGCTTTATCTTTAGTCTGGCCCTGCTTTCGGCCATCTGATTCGGATCTGTGGTAATATAGCCATCTGGGCCGTGGGTGGAAGAGGTCTGACGGACGAGGACTTTGTCTCCAATGGGTAGAAAAGAAGGGACCCCCCGACCAGGAAGAATCCCAAAAGGAAGGAAAGGCTTGCCAGGAGGTGGGGCCTCACGCTCTTTTATCTTCGGCATGGCCAGCGCATCCATGTCTATGCCCTCTTTCGTCATTCCAATCTCCTTGTTGGACGCGATGAAGACTGGACATCTGAGCTCTTCAGCAAGATTGAACGCCTGTATCGACAGAAGATAGCAGTCCTTCACATCAACCGGGGCCAGCACAATGACGGGCAGTCCCCCACTATTGCCCCAACGCAGAAACTGGATGTCCCCATCTGAACCCCGGGTAGCAGATCCTGTTGAAGGACCAAGCCTCTGCACATCCACAATAACAATGGGGATCTCGCTACCAATGGCAAAAGAGATATGTTCACTGTAAAGGCTGATCCCAGGGCCAGATGTGGCTGTCATCACCTTTAGACCAGCCATGGAAGCACCCAGACAGCATCCTATGGAGGCGATCTCATCTTCGCCTTGAAGGCACACACCTCCTGCGGGGGGCAGAAGTCTGAGCATCGCATTAAAGATGGTCGTGGCTGGAGTAATGGGATATCCAGCGAAGAAACGGCATCCTGAATGAAATGCCCCTAGGGCAATCGCTTCATTTCCTTCCAAAAGAGAAGAGGCCATTTCAATACCTCCATTCAGATGATGTGGCCCTTCATCTTATGCCTCTAAGAAGGCCCATTAAGTTGTTAGAAGTCCACCAGCACATAATAAGATCTCTTCAGGAAAAGACATTCAATTCGTCTAAGGCAGAAAGTCAGGAAAGACAATAGGATGGAAGCTTACGGATGAATAGTATGTTTCACAAATAATAATGAAATCTTATTTCAGGACTCGATTCCGGCCCGCCTTTTTCGCCTTATAAAGTATCCTGTCAGCAGCTTTTAGCACCTTCTCAGGAGTTGCCATGCGCCTGTTCGGTGAAGCAACCCCAATGCTCACCGTAATATTTATTCCCTTACGACCCGCTCGACTGATTTTGCCCCTGTTCTCCGCCGTACTTTTCTTCCGTCCCCTACCCCGAACAGTAAAGGGGGTAGATCCCATAATCTTGCGGTATGTATCCAAGTGGGGTGCCACCTCTTTGGCGGTTTTCCCTGGAAAGACGGCCGTAAACTCCTCTCCTCCGTAGCGAAAGACCTTTGCACCACCCGTTAGCTCTTTCAGCTTTGATGCGACCACCTTGAGCACCTGGTCACCCGTCTTGTGGCCGTATTTGTCATTAAATTTCTTGAAATGGTCAATATCGATCATGGCGATCGCATATCTTCTGCCCAGATTTGCCAAGGTCTCGTTGAGGCTTCGCCGTCCAGGCAATTCGGTGAGCTCATCGATGTAGGCCATTGAAAAGGATGTCTCAATCGATGTGATAATGAGGATAAGACCAGCTGCCGAAAAAAAGAGTGTGAGAGAGTTCTCGGTAAAAAGCACGATGCCCAGGAAAACCGCTACAAGAGTGCACAGCGAACCGGCTGAAAGGGAATCCCGGCTCCTGTTAAAACGCATGAATAAGAACATGAGGGCCGCCAAAAAGGAAGAGAAAGAGATCGTTGAGACGTTCTTTAGTCCCCAAAAGGGATGGCCATGGAGAACAGCGCTCATTTTAACGGACAAATGAAGGAGCGACTTTGAAGCCAGTGAGAATGAACCCTTCGCGTTTGTGATGAGCTGAGGATAACAAAATAGAATAACTGCAAAGGCCTGAAATACAATAAGGCCAACACAGAATAGGCCCTTTGACGTGAATATGCGCCTTTTTGTCAAGGTGGCAAAATAGGCAAGATTGAGGGGAAGCAAAAAGCTTACGGATTCGGGAATAGATGGACCGATAATCACCTTAGATGAACTTGCAGCCGTCGTATGAAAGAGCCCAAAATAGGAAAGGCCAAGGATGAATGTGGTCAGTATCATACCCCCATTATTGAAGCGCCACCCCATTACGAATCCAATGGTGAGAAAGAGATAGGGAAGAGAGGGGAGGATCATAAGGAGCGCCCACATCTGCTTTCCCTTCCCCACTTGCTTTTCAAGGCCAGGCAACTGCCAAACAAGTAGCGCCGAGAGGAGGATAAAGGCTGCGGGAATAATCAGCGGGTAAGTGTCTCGTTTGTTAAATAATAACAAATATTCCGTCCTCGATATTTCTGATCATCCCCCATGACTGTGAAATTCCAATAATTAATGCTCCAGTGATGTCATGGGGACTTCCCGGGTGGGTTTTTGAGGAAGGATAGGGTTTAAGAAATTGCTTCCTTCTCAAAGCATAAAGTATAATGGAATTGGGGTCTTACGTCAAGCAGGAGCATGAAAGAATGCATCTCATATTTTTATATTTAAGTATCAACGCATTTTAGTGAACTTGCCAAATTCGATCTCCGACAAGTGCATATTCTTCCCATTTGGCCTGTCATCACAAATATTTGCAAGAGGCCCATTGTTTTGTTTTTCGGCCATCCTGAATCTAGATCAGACGATATGGATAGGCGCGTTTGGTCCACTCGCTGTCAGGGTATTCCGCCTGGAGCCTTTCGTAGGCCTCCTTGAGCATTTTGGGATCATGGCTGTTCTTGTACCCAGAGACCCCTCGGAAGAAGATGGCCTCTGGCGCGGAATTAGTCTTTGAATAATCCGCCGTAACGCTATCCAAATTTACCAGGGCATCATCAAATTTGTCCGCATCAAAATGGACTTTGCCCATTCCCAACAACAGTGATGCGATTACATCCTCAGGCGCAAGAAATCCCAGTGTTCGATGGTGTTCTCTTCCACTGGAATCGAGGGTTACAATGGTTGGTGTCCACTTCACATTAAAATCCCTTGCGTGCGGTTCCGCATCAAACGCAACTCTAACAGGTATCATGTGTTCATTAATAAATTTAGTTACTCCGCTATCTGGATACGTAACTGCATCCATTTCCTGACAACCAATTCACTCAGGATTAAAAAATCAAGCAACGCAGGCTTGTCCTCTTCTCTAGCCCTCTTAAGGGCTGCATCCATATCCGTTTCCCATTTTATCTCCTGGTGCAAAAAATTTTCCTACTGTCTTAGTAGGAAATTAGCAGCTTTTGACCCATTGTAAGGCACTGAGGGACACGCTAGCTATATCCTAGAAATCGCCCCCTGATTTCTCGGCAGACCGAGGGTTTAAACATTTGAAAATCGTACAAAAAAAGGCAGGGCCATCTGACCCCACCTCTACAGTGCAAAACCCCGATTTTTCTGTCGACCTAACGGCTCTCCTTAATCCTCATCTCACAGGGACTTGAGCGTGAAGGCCAAACCATCAAGACTTATCTAGGAAACTTCATCATAAATGGCAACTCTATCCCTGCCTGTCCTTTTTGCCTCATAAAGGGCCTTGTCAGCATTATCAATCAGGCTTTCTAGGTTGTCAGAGTTCTCTTTGTAATGGGATATTCCCACACTCACTGAAACTCTAGAAGCCGACTTAACGTTTTTCCGGATGCGGTCTCCAATATCAAATGCATGCTTGTTGGAGGTATCAGGGATGATTACGACAAACTCCTCTCCTCCATATCGGTAGATGTGGGTCTTGTCGTAGTCTCTAAGGCTTCTCTCAATGCATCGGGTCACGTCTCTTAATACCTGATCCCCTTTCTGATGACCATGTTGATCATTGTATTTCTTGAAATGATCAATATCGATCATAAGTAAACTTGCACCTTTCTTGGTCCTTTCCGACATGGCAAGAATCAATTCAAGATCTCTATCGAACTTTCTCCTGTTATATACACCTGTTAACGGATCCCTTTCGATCAGACTGGAAACAAATGCCCTATCTCCCGGTCTGAGCTGGGATAAGATCTCCTCCAAGTTCGTTGTCTGATCGACTGTATTCATGGGAATTCCTCTCCATTTCTATAAG
>JASFEQ010000137.1:0-9798 GCA_050124735.1 Desulfobacteraceae bacterium
ATTAGATAAGAGAAGGACACGATGACGAAAGGTGTTTTCGATGGGTCACAGTAAACGATTATGGATTTCGGTAAGTCTTATTATTTTGATCCTCATTTTAACCGGCGCAGGCATTCTTGTCATGATGAAGACGGGCAAAGAGAGCACGGCCAAGATTCAAGAGCCGCCACGCCGGGTAGCCGTGGTGCTTCAAGAACTTGTCCCGCGGCCATTCACCAAGACGGCGGAGGCGTACGCCACGGTATCACCCCTCAAAAAAGGGACGGTGAGTGCCAGGATCGCTGGGCCGATAGAGCAGATCTCACCCGATGCTGAACCCGGAAGGCCCGTGTCCAAAGGTGAGGTGCTTGGCCGAATAGAGGAGACTCGATATGAGATAGCCTTGGAAAAAGCCGAGGCGTCCCTTAATAAATTTAAGGCCCTGCTGAAGATTGAACGTAGCGAGAATGAAAAACGAGCGGCCCTTTTCAACATCGCCAAACAGAGATTTGAACTGGCCAAGTCAGATTATGGTCGCAAAAAGGTCTTGCACGAGGGGAAGCTTATTGCAAAACAGGCGCTTGAAATTGCTGAAAGCCAACTGGAGCTTCAGCGATCCGAGTTGGAGAACGCCCGAAGTGAGCTCCGAAAACGCGAGTCCCGGATCCAGTCCGTTCAGGCAGACATTGCCTCTGCTGAAGCTGAAATCAAGAGGCTGAAGGAAGACTTGTCAGACACCTTCATTCGCGCCCCTTTTGACGGCGTCATAGGTGAGCGCTACGTGGAAGTGGGCGATCAAGTCTCACCCAATCAGAAGCTTTTCACGGTCTTGGATGTCTCCACAGTAAAGGTTATCGCACGTATCCCGTCCCATGAGATTTCTCGTGTAAAGCAGGGAGTCCATGTCCAGATCACAACGAGGGCCTACCCCGAAATGGGATTCACGGGCCAAGTGGTTTACATCCACCCGGAGGCAGACCCCAAAAATCGGACCTTTTCTGTGGAAGTCCACCTCAAAAACAGAAAGGAGCCCATGCTTCAGCCTGGCATGTTCTCAAGAGTCCAGATTCCTCTTCAGAAATTCGATAAGGCCTTGATGGTTCCCCGCGATGCGCTCCTGGAAGACGAAAAAGGTGCCTATCTATACGTGGCGGACAAGTCAAACCGTCAAGCACGGAGGCGGGATGTGGTCGTTGGAGAACGTGGACCAGAGGAGGCCCTCATCGTCTCGGGTGTCAAACCAGGCGAGTCCCTCATCGTCAGGGGCCAAGAGCTTCTAAATGATGGAGCGTTTATCCACTGGGAGCAGGGTCCTGATCCGTCTTCAGACCAAATTCCGAAAGCCAATAAGTAGAAAGGACTCGTGGCAAGACAATGGTCCGTTTTTTTGTCCGCAACGCTGTTTTCGTGAACCTACTGATGATCGTCATATTGGTTGCAGGGGTGTTTATCTACCTTACCATCAATCGAGAGATCTTCCCCGAGTTCTCCCTAGAGTCCGTTTCCGTTACTACTGCCTACCCTGCCGCATCTCCTCAAGAGGTGGAAAAACTCATCACCATTAAGATCGAGGATGAAATTGCTGATATTGACGGTGTGGACAATGTCTATTCTGAATCTCAGGAAGGCCTCTCCCTTATCACCGTAGAACTAAGGAGCGGTGCCGATTTAGATCGCGCACTCAATGATATTTCCTCGGCCATAGAAAGAACGGAAGACCTCCCTGAAGATGCAGAGGATTCCGTGGTGGCGGAAGTCAAGAACGCATTCCCGGTGATCACGGTCTCCCTGTATGGCGCTCTTCCCGAACTGAGCATGAAAAATCTGGCTGAGGAGGTTCGAGACGAATTACGCAGCATTCCTGGTGTGGCCACCGTTTACATCTCTGGGGCCAGAGACAGAGAGGTCTGGGTGGAGGTGGATCCCAGACGCTTGGAGCAGTACCAACTCAGTCTTAGGGATATTCAGGGGGCCCTGGAGGCGAGAAATCTCAATCTTCCGGCGGGAACCATAAAATCGGATCAGGGGGAATTCCTCGTGCGCACGGTGGGAGAAATACTAGAGGCCCGCCAACTCGAGGATGTCATTGTCCGTTCTGATCCTGACGGAAACCTGCTAACCCTTTCTCAGGTGGCACGGATTCGGGACGTGTTTGAGGAACCTGTGACCTTTGGTCGTTTTAACGGCCAGCCGGCCATGAATCTTGCCATAAGCAAAGAGAAAAAGGGCGATGCCATTGCCATATCTCAAGCCGTGAGAGAACTGGTTGCAGAATATGAGAAGAGGCTTCCACCAGGTGTACATCTGGATGTATTCAACGACTTTTCCGTCTACATCACGAACCGGCTAAACACGCTCATCAGAAACGGGATTGCGGGATTCGCACTGGTGCTCATTATCCTGGGTGTCTTTTTCAACGTTCGCGTCTCTGCAATGACAGCCCTAGGGATTCCGGTATCCTTTGCAGGCGCCCTGATTCTTATGCAGGCCTTTGACATATCTCTGAACATGATGTCCATGTTCAGTCTCATTCTTGTGCTCGGGATCATCGTGGATGATGCCATCGTGGTCTCAGAGAACGCCTACCGATACATGGAATCAGGCATGTCCCCAGAAGATGCGGCCGTGAAGGGCACAAATCAGGTGATGGCTCCCGTGGTGGCCACCATCCTCACCACCATTGCCGCCTTCATTCCTATGCTGCTTATTAGTGGAACCATGGGAAAATTCCTTTCTGTGCTCCCGAAGGTGGTCACGTTTGCCCTGTTGGCGTCCCTCGTGGAAGCCCTGGTTATCTTGCCTTCCCACCTGGCAGATTGGTCCCCAAGGCGTGTTCGCGATCTGTCTACGAACCGTTCAAAACAGTGGTTAAATAGGATCAAGAAGGTTTACACACGATTCCTTCGGCTCTGTCTGAAATGGAAATATGTCAGCCTTATGGCAAGCTTTGGAATCACGGCCTTGATCATTACTTTTGCTGCCACAAGGATCCCATTTGTCTTGTTTCATGAATTTGAGTCCACACAATTCTTTATCAACGTGGAGACGCCCGTTACGTCTAAACTGGAGGATACCCGGGATGTGGTTGCGCGCATAGAGAAGCTGATCATTGAAAATCTGCCTCCGAGCGAACTGGAATCTCTGGCCACCAATGTGGGGCTTATCTTTCTGGATGTGAATCGTATTGTCCGGGGTTCCAATGGAGGTCAGATTATTGTGGAACTGACAGAGGCCCACAAACGTGAGCGCTCAAGCAACGAAATCATAAAGGCACTGCGCAAAATGACCGAGCGGGTACCCGGAGCCACCAAGATCCAGTATCTCACGCCACAGGCAGGCCCTGGGGGTCCCGCCATTGAAATTCGAATCGTGGGGGAGAACCTTGAGGTCCTTCAGCAGATAGCGGAAGAGATCAAGGGCTACGTATCCACCCTTGCTGGGGCGAAAGACATAAGGGACGACTTCTTGCCTGGGAAAAAGGAGCTCCTGATTGTGGCCCGACCCGAGGCCAAGAGTCTGGGGCTGGACGTGAGATCCATTGCCATGCAGGTGAAAAACAGCTTTTACGGAGCAGAGTCTTCCAAGATCCTTCGCTCTGACGAGGATATTCCTATCATGGTGAAGTACCCTGAAGACTATCGGATTCGCCCATCGAGTGTGGAAGATCTTGTTTTGACAACGCCTACCGGGGAGAAGGTCTACTTCAGGGAAGTGGCGGAGGTCCAGGAGGGGAAAGGGTATACCAAGATTGTGCGATCAGACGAGAAGCGCACTATCACGGTCCTGGGGGACGTGGACGAAAAAGAGGGTAATACCCTCGAGATTACCAGTCGGGTCCAAAGGCACTTCCAGGATCTGGGCATTCGTTACCCGGGTTACAAATTGGAATTCAAAGGGAAGAGACAGGAGATTGAGCAGTCTCTCATGGATCTTCTGAAAAGCTTCGGTGTGGCCATCCTCCTCATCTATTTGATCTTGGGGGCCCTGTTCAAGTCCTATATTCAGCCTCTGGTGGTCATGTTGGCCGTTCCCTTTGCGGCCAACGGGGTGGTCTTGGGGCATGCCGTCATGGGAATAAACTTGGGATTCCTTTCTTTGATGGGAATGCTCGCATTGGGCGGGGTGGTGGTCAATGATTCCCTCATATTGGTGGATTTTATCAATCAGAGAAGAAAGGAGGGGCATCCCCTCATCGAGTCTATTGTTCATGCTGGGCAAATTCGCCTTCGTCCGATCCTCATCACCACCATCACCACAGTGGTGGCCTTGGTCCCGCTGGGATTCTTTGCTTCAGGTCAGGCCAAGTTTCTCTCACCCATGGCCATCTCCATCATTTTCGGACTCACAGTCGCTACAGCCCTTACCCTGGTCATCGTCCCCTGCTCTTATGCCATTGTTGACGGGTGGCGAGGGACCCTGCGTCAGTTGGTGGGCCTCCGCAGAGACCATCTGCCCCAGGAAGAAGTCAAAGATCCTGTCTCATAAAAGAGCAGTGAAGCGTCGCCTCAGAGCGACGAGTGGATAGAGTAAATATCCCATTGCTTAAGGCGAAGCGATCCTAGATCCTGGATACTCGATACTGGATAAATTAGAAGAAGAATTCATTTTCTATCCGTTACTAGAGATCAGCATCCAGCATCATGTTTTAACTGGCTGGAATCACCAAATATTCCAAGGGCTTGACATCTTGTGCCACGAAGACGCCTACTATCGTTCACCCATTCTACATGGCTTTCAGTAATTGGTTGGCAGCGGTGAGCAGGGGATCCCAAGTGGGGCCGAACGGTGGCGCATAGGCCAGATCGAACTGAGTGAATTATTCGACACTAAGCTTGGCGTGCAAGGCAACGGCCGCTGCATTGATCCGATGGGCTGCCCCCTCTCTTCCAACCAGCTGAGCGCCCAAAAGACGTCCCGATTTTCTGTCCCCCACCATCTGCACACCAATCTTGGATGCCCCAGGATGACGGTGGGCGCGCGTGGAGCTCTGGATCATCATTTCCACCGGCTCAAATCCGAATTTCTCAGCTTCACCCACGCTCAGTCCGGTGCGGGCCACCTCAAGTCCAAGAACCTTGAAGACGGCGGTTCCAGCAATCCCTTGAAGCTCTGTGTTCTTGCCCGTCACATTATCAGCAACCGCCCAGCCAGCCCTGTTGGCCCTTAAAGCGAGGGGGATCCATGTCCTTTGGTCCGTCACCACATGAAAGGCGTCTGCACAGTCGCCTGCCGCATAGATATGTGGGTCTGACGTGAAAAGACCCTTGTCCACAGCAATGGCGTTTTTCGGCCCAAGTTCCAGGCCTGCCTGCTCCGCCAATTGGCTGTTGGGAATAACCCCAATGGCCACTAAGACCAACGGGCCCTCTAACACCAGATCCGAACAGACCACCTTAAGCCCCTGATCTGTCTTTTCGATTTCTTTAACCTCATGACCCAGATGCATGTTTATGCCGTTGGACGCGACTTCCTCTTTCACCATGTCAGCCAATTTCTCATGCATCCAGGGCAGGAAGACCGGCCTGGGCTTGACCATTTCCACCCCTATATCCCTATCATGGAGGGCCTCGCACATCTCCAGAGCAATGTATCCCATGCCGATAATGATGGCCTTTTTGACACTTTGATCATGAATAAACTGCTTTATTCTTCTGCCATCTTCCAGGGTTTTCAGGGCCATGACGCCGGGAAGGTCAAAACCTGGCAGGTCCGGCATGATGGGGGAGGCACCTGTAGCCATAAGAAGCTTGTCATAAGGTAACTCAAAGTCTTCTCCTTTGAGCGTCTTTCCCTTGACAATTCTGGCCGCGGAGTCAATAGCCTCCACCCGATGTTCGGTTCTCAGGTCTATGTCCTGTTTTTCCCTGAAAACATGGGCCTGTCTTACTACAAGATCATCTATGTCCCGACCGGGATCAGCAATATTGTAGGGAATCCCTCAGGCGCTGTAGGAGACGTCTCTCGTTTGTTCGAGGACAGTAACCTCCATCTCAGGTTGTTTTCTTTTTGCACGGCTGGCAGCACTCATACCCGCCGCATCCCCACCTATAATCACAAACTTCATCTTTTCCTCCTTAACCGCGTATTGTGTTAGACCACGGTTTCCCATTATTTCAGGCGATCTAGTCAAACCAGTTTTTTGAATATCCGTGAAATCTGCGTGTTCTGCAGAGCAGAACCCGCGTCCTAAAGATATTCCATGGAAAATTCACACAAATTTAGCGGAGTCTCTTAAATCCCTGAAATCCTGTCTATCCTGTCTAATATTGACTTATCTTAGTTTTCTGTGCGCAAAACGCAACACTTTTGCTAACTTTCCACAGAACGCCAGGGTTTTTCGAAAGGGGTCTCAAATCCACCTCTCATTCAAGTATTGAGACTGGTACCGGCAGATGATGCCTTGATGGTGATCAGAGGGTGAAAAAGGTTTGACTTGGGGAAGGAGGTATGCTAGGGTTCAAAAAAATGAATGAAAGCTCATTCATTTCTTTTTAAATCAAGTAAATCAATAAGATACATAAAATTTTTGAAAGCCAGATTTTTAGAGGTGGTCAACGGCTGGAAATAGCGGGGGAGGTCTTTATATGAGCAAAAAGATTGAGAGGGTTGGGGTGCTTGGCGCGGGCGTGATGGGTGCAACCATTGCTGCTCAGTTGGCCAATGTGGGTATTGAGACGGTTCTGCTTGATATTGTGCCCCCTGAATTCACAGACGAGGACAAGAAAAGGGGACTCACCGAGGAAAGCACGGCATTTAGAAACAAATTTGCTCAGAAAGGGTTAGGTATAGCCCTGAAGTCCAAACCAGCCTCCTTTTATGTCCCAGAAAATGCCAAGCTGATTACCACGGGGAACCTGGAAGATGATCTGGAACGCCTCAAAGATGTGGACTGGATCATCGAGGTGGTGGTGGAGAGGTTGGATATCAAAAAAGTGGTATTCGAAAAGATAGAAGGCATCAGGTCGCCTGGAACCATCGTAACCTCCAATACCTCCGGCATACCCGCCAAGGCCATGTGTGAGGGGCGCTCAGAGGACTTCCAGAAGTATTTTGCCATCACCCATTTTTTCAATCCTCCCAGGTATATGAAGCTTCTAGAAATTGTACCGGGGCCAAATACGCTCCCGGAGGTGATAGAGGTTCTGGCAGAGATATGTGCAAAGGTGCTGGGCAAGGGGATTGTGTATGCCAAAGACACACCCAACTTTATAGCCAATCGGATCGGGACCTTTAGCATGTTTTCTGCCATGAAGAATATGATGGATCTGGGATTGACCATTGAAGCCGTGGATCAGTTGACAGGGCCCGTTGTGGGGAACCCCAAAAGCGCGTCGTTCAGAACAGCTGACCTGGTGGGCCTCGATACCCTAATACACGTGGCGAACAATGTGTATGAGGGGGCGGCTGAAGACGAGAAACGGGAGATGTTCAAGGCGCCGGATTTCATCAGCCAGATGATGGAGAAGAAGCTTCTGGGTGAAAAGACCAAACAGGGCTTTTACAAGAAGAGCAAGGATGCTGAAGGGGGTAGGCTCATCCTTTCCCTGGATTACAATCTAATGGAATATACCCCGCAGGAAAAGGTTAAGCTCGCATCGTTGAATACGGCGAAAAATATTTCAGGGGCTTCGGAGAAGATCAAGTCCCTTTACTATGCGGATGATGCGGGAGGGGAGTTCACCTTTAGGACCATGTCAGAAAGTCTCATCTATGCAGCCAACCGAATTCCTGAGATTGCTGATGACATTGTGAACGTGGATAACGCCATGAAGTGGGGTTTTGCCCGGAAGTTGGGGCCCTTTGAGGCCTGGGATGGCATCGGTGTGAGTGAATCCGTGGCCAAGATGAAAGGGGCGGGCTATGAGATCCCCGCGTGGGTCCAGGAGATGTTGGATAGCGGAAAAGATTCCTTTTACACGAAACAGAACGGAAAGCTTTGTTTTTACGATGTGGTCTCCAAGGCATACGAAGAAGTCCCTCTCAAACCAGGAATCATCCTCTTGCCCTCACTCAAAGAACGGGAGAAAAAGGTGGAGGGAAACATCGGTGCGTCACTGATAGACATGGAAGATGGCGTGGCCTGCCTGGAGTTCCATACCAAAATGAATGCCATCGGTGAGGATATCACCGCCATGATTCATAAATCAGCAGATATTGTGAGCAAGGATTTCGATGGGCTGGTTATTGCAAATCATGGGACCAATTTTTCGGCGGGTGCCAACTTGGTTATGGTCCTTTTCGCTGCGCAAGAGGAGGAATGGGATGATCTGGAATTTGCGATCAAATCATTTCAGGACGCCATGATGAAGCTGAAGTATCTGGATAAACCCGTGGTGGCCGCGCCCGCTGGCATGGCCCTGGCAGGGGGATGTGAAGTCTGTCTGGCAGGGGATCGGATACGCTATGCAGCGGAGACCTACATGGGACTGGTGGAGGTGGGCGTGGGTCTGATCCCCGCAGGTGGTGGATGCAAAGAGCTACTGATCCGCAACACCGAGCACCTCTTTGAGGTACAGAAAGGTGGCCTCTACCCGAAACAGATCGAGCTGATGCCTTTTGTGGCCAGGGCCTTTGAGGCCATTGCTCTGGCCAAGGTTTCCACCTCAGGACCAGAGGCGGCAAAGCTTGGTTACCTTAGACCAACGGACAAGATGACGGTCAACCGCGACTATCTTATAGAGGATGCCAAAAACACGGTTCTGGCCATGAACACGGAGGGCTACACACCGCCCAAACCCTTGGACGAGATTCGCGTGCCCGGTGAAAATACCCTCGCCATGATAAAGCTCGCCATCTGGACGCTGCATGAGCAGGGGTATGCAACGGATCATGATGTGACGGTGTCGACGAAAGTGGCCCATGTGTTGTGCGGTGGGAATGTGCTGGCCGATACCAAGGTGAGCGAGCAATACCTCCTGGATCTGGAACGGGAGGCCTTCTTGAGTCTGTGCGGTGATCCGAACACCCACGCAAGAATCCAGCATATGCTGAATACAGGGAAACCACTAAGAAACTAAAACATCTAGCATCTATCATTAATCTTCGAGCATTCTCTTGAATGATGAATGACAAATGATTTGGCGGAGGAAATTGACATGAAAGAAGCCGTGATTGTGGCCGCATGCAGGACAGCCGTTGGGAAGGCCCCTCGTGGGATGCTGAAGGATACGCGCCCAGAGGAAATGGGATGTGCTGTGCTGGGCGATCTGTTAAAGAGGGCAGGGGATCTGGATCCCAACTTGATTGATGATGTGATTATCGGGTGTACCTTCCCGGAGGCGATTCAGGGGCTTAACTTGGGTCGCGTTCTGGTCATGTCCATGGGGTGGCCGGATCGTATTCCGGGAATGACGGTCAACAGATTCTGCTCTTCGGGACTCCAGGCCATAGCGATCGGGGCTGAGAAGATCATGTGCGGTTTTTCAGAGGTAATCATTGCAGGTGGTGTGGAAAGCATGAGCCAGATCCCCATGGGCGGGAGCATGATGTATCCCAACCCCGCACTGGTGGACATGAGGCCGGGTGCTTTCACCGGCATGGGATTGACTGCAGAAAATGTGGCTGAGAAGTTTAATATCGGCAGGGATGAGCAGGATGAATTCGGAGCCAAGAGTCAGCAAAAGGCTGAGGCCGCCATCAAGGCGGGTCGATTCAAAAGTCAAATTGTTCCCTTGAAAGTCAAGAGACAGAAGCCATTGCCCAACGGACATTTTGAGTTCGAGGAGGTCATCTTTGACACGGACGAGGGAATGCGTCCAGGTACGACAAAGGAGGGCATTTCCCATATTCCCCCGGCCTTTAAACCCAACGGAACGGTGA
>JASFEQ010000138.1:0-9729 GCA_050124735.1 Desulfobacteraceae bacterium
AGAAGGCCACATACCCCAACTTTTCCGGACCATGATCATGATGTGGCTGTTGATTCTCATGGTTATGCTTGCATGGGGGATTCGAGGTAGGGAAAAATTGTTTTGCCCTCAGTTCAGATTCATTTGCGTACTTCTCGAGCCAAAGACTTCCCGGATCCAAACGGCAGCGGACGGTAGGGATAACACGTGATTGCGGTATGGTCTCGTGAACCTCTTTCAAGACCTGGTGTACCTCCCTTTCCTCCACCGTATCGATCTTATTCAAGAGAATGAGATCCGCTTCCCGGAGCTGATTCAAAAAAAAGGCCCCCATATCTTGTCGCTCCTTCCAGAAATCAGCCTCAAGCACGGTGATGACCTTATCCATTTCCATACGATGGCGGAATTCCGTATTTTGGATTGTCTCTGTGATGGCCTTCGGATCAGCTACCCCTGTTGCTTCGATGAGAATTCGCTGGGGTTTGTACGTGTTGAGAATGTTTTGTAGCGTTCTCTTGAGATCGGCCTGCATCGTACAGCAAATGCATCCGCCGGCGAGTTCGACGATACCAGATCGGGCACCCTTGAGAAGTGATCCGTCAATTCCCACATCTCCGAATTCATTGACAATGACCACCGTATCCGACAGGCTTGTCTCCCAGCTAAGGATATACTTAAGAAGCGTGGTCTTCCCTGCCCCCAGGAAACCCGCGATAATAAAGGTTTTGACCTTCTCAACATCGCTCTGATCTGCCGGTCTTGCCATTAAAGGGTTCCTTTCAGTACCCAACCCCGAGCCGGGAGCCACGACGAATCACCAGGAATTTGCGTGAATTCTAGAGAGAATAAATAGTCAAGGGTTAATAGGTCGCTGGCAGCTAAGACAGACTGCTCAAACATGGAGGAGAGAACTTAGGGGCCAGAAATGTTTGGCGTGTCTATGCCATTTAGAGAAAGATACTCAGGGTCAAGCAGCGGAGCTGATAATAAGAGACCGCTTTTGGGGTATCGAGGCTGAGTGCGTTTTGGCCATGAGTCTTCCTTTTTTCGCAGGCCCAATGGCCTCCAGAATCTGAGCGACGCTATCGGCAGATTTGACCATGTCCTCGGGGGTAGTTCATATATCTGAACTATCTGCTGTTCCCTGGGATGACACCTAACATGGGACCCAGGTCTTGTCAAGGATGAATAGCGATGGGATCTGGAATAAACGGGCTGACTTGTAAGAGATCTTCCAGCCCTCTGATGTGGATGCACGGCGTTATGATCGAAATAGATATCCTGCCTCTTCAGGCCCCCTTGATCCTACAACTTCCGCAATTGAGAGATCATTTTGATGGCCTCTTGGACGGCATTCCCTGCTGACTCCGCATAACCATCCGCCCCAAATAGATCAGCCGTCTTTTTGGTGACAGGGGCCCCTCCCAACATGATGGCCACGTCGGGATTCTTTTCCTTGATCATCTGCACCGCCTTTTTCATGCCCATCATGGTGGTCGTCATCATGGCGGAAAGGGCCACAATCTCCGAATCCGTTCGCATCTGTTCCTCTGCGAATTTCTCCAGGGGCACATCCCGGCCCAGATCGTGAACAGTGAAACCGGCCACTTCAAACATCATCTTGATCAAGTTCTTGCCTATATCATGGACATCGCCCTCGACGGTCCCAATGACCACCTGTCCTTTCGGTTTTTGGTCCGCATCCTCTAGCAGCACATGGGGTTTTAAGATATCAAGGCCAGCATAGAGGGCATCGGCAGCAATGAGAAGTTCAGGAACAAAGTACTCATGCCTGTCATAGAGGTCCCCCACAATTTCCATGCCTGCAGCAAGGCCATTCATAATGGCATCATAGGCGTCAAGGCCTTCGTCTAGCACCCTTTGGGCCGCCTCCTTCACCGTGGCCTCATCCATATCCACAACGCCGTCGCTAAGTGTCTTCAGCAACTCCTCTCTCAGCTCTTCTTTTCCCATGGTAATCCTCCTTAAATAGGTGGGGATTTTACGATTCGTTACATCAATGGGCTAAGGGTCTAGATCCTGATGCCTTTCAAAATGGCTCTCCCCTTAACATCACTGGGGTTTAAGATTTTCATCATGCGGCTGGATACCAAAAGGAGAAACATTTGACAAGGACAATTATCATAATATAAGAATTACGGCAACTTCGAAGACGAACCTGGCCTCTTTCAAGGTAGCGGCGATTAATAGGGGGCAGGGCGGAAAGCATTCATCAAAATGAAAGAATCCGTGTTTAGTATATGTGGCATGTGCACCGTCAGGTGCCCCATTCTTGTTGAGACAGAGGACGGGGTGGCAAAATGGATTGAGGGGAATCCTCATGACCCTGGGATGGCTGGGCGCCTCTGTGCCAAGGGATCGGCGGGCATGGCCATGGAATATGATTACGAAAGGCCCCAACACCCCATGATCCGAGAAGGAGAAAGAGGGGAGGGCAAATGGAAAAAAGCCACATGGGATGAATCCCTGGACTATGTCACGGAGAAACTAAAGACCATTATCAAAAAACATGGGGGCAAAGCCGTTGCACTGAGTGACCGAGGGGGGCCTTTCAGGGATATCCATCGAAGCTTTTTGAGGGCCATTGGGTCTCCAAATTACTTTGATCACGACTGCACATGTGGGACGAACGTTCAGCATGCGGCCATCTCTCTATTTGGTTTTGGGCGTAAGACCCTCAACTATGATTATAAGCGCTGCAAGCATCTCATTCTCTATGGCCGAAACATGTTTGAGTCCTTGAGGGTAAAGGCCGTCGGCCATATTATGGAGGCTCTGGATGAGGGCGGCAAATTAACCTATATAGACGTTCGAGCCAGCGCTACGGCCATGAAGGCCACCCGCTTCTGGATGGTCAGACCGGGGACCGATTATGCCCTAAACCTGGGAATTATCCATGCGATTCTGCGAGACAAGCTCTATGATGCCGCATTCACTAACAAATGGGTGACTGGCCTGACAGACCTGGAATCTTTTGTGTCCCCCTACACCCCGGAATGGGCCTCCTCGGAGACGGGTGTCCCTGCCCGAGAGATTATGGAATTTGCCCATGAAGTGGCTGAGGATAAACCCTCTGTCATCTTCCATCCGGGTTGGATGACCGCCCGCTATTTGGACTCCTTCTATAGCACCAGGACCGCATATATCATCAATGCGCTCATGGGTAGCATGGAGGCTCCCGGGGGTCTCTTCTTTGCCAAGGGACCTGAGGATGTGGGTGCCAAAGGCTTGAACACATTGTTAGATTCGATTCCCGAGCCAGAGGAGAAGCGAGTTGATGGCTGCGGCTGGAAATACGGGCATTTTGAGCCGGGCCCCGGCCTTCTTCATCTGCTCTATCCCGCTATTCAAAGTGAAGATCCTTACCCAATCAAGGCCTACATCGTGTTTCGTCATGATCCACTCCTCTCCCTGCCCGATCCTGAAGCGCAGAAAAAGGCCCTCGATAAACTGGATCTGCTGGTGGCCATTGACAGTAACTACAGCGAAACAGGGTGGTACGCTGATGTGCTTTTACCCTCCGCAACCTATCTGGAGAAATCGAGTGTACTTGCCACCGGAAAAGGCCTCAAACCTCAGTTTCGTATGCGCAGACAGGCCGTTTATCCCAGGGGCGAAGCCAAGCCAGATTGGGAGATCTTCAAGCTTTTGGCTGAACGATTGGGTGTGGGCCAGTATTTCAGATTCACAGATATGGAGGCATTCTGGGAATGGCAACTGGAAGGAACCGGTGTAACCGTCGCTGACCTGGAACAAAAGGGATTCGTGGAACTGGTAGACAATCCCGTATGGTGGGATCGGATGGAGGACCTAAAATTCAAGACCCCGTCAGGAAAGATCGAGCTTGTCTCCAGCCGACTCAAGGAGAACGGCATACCCTCTTTCAAGCCTCATGAACGTCCAAGGAAACCAAAGAAAGGGCATTACCGTCTCGCCTTTGGTCGGAGCCCTGTCCACACCCACGGCAGGACCATGAACAATCCAGTCCTTCATGAGATCATGCCCGAGAACGTGCTCTGGATGAATGCGAAAGAGGCAGAGCGATTGGGTATAGAAAACAATGACCGGGTGCAAGTGACATCGGCTGATGGAAGCCATTCAGGAACGATCCGTGCCCATGTGACAGAATTCATCCATCCTGAGGCGGTTTTCATGGTCCATGGGTTTGGGAGAAAGGTTCCGTGGCAGACTCGCGGATATAATAGGGGACTAGGGGATTACCGATTTGAAACAGGTCTTTTGGATGTCTATGACCCGGCTGGCGGTGGAATCGCCCTGCTGGAGTGCCAGGTCAAAGTGAAAAAAGCCGAGTAAGAGGCTGTCGGAAAACGCCCATCTGCCATTCGACAAGCTCATGGCCCTGAGCAAAGTCGAAGGGCCGTTCGACAGGCTCACGGTCCTGAGCAAAGTCGAAGGACTCATGGCCCTGAGCAAAGTCGAAGCGTCGAAGGGCTGCGTTACCCTCATCCCTCGTCACTGCGGCGTACTTCTACGTACGCCTCATTCCTCGGGATTTCGGAAGCCTTACATATGGACATTTTCCATCAGCCTCTTGGAATCCGGTTTTTCGACAGTCTCTAAGGGATTTACAAAACAAGGACACCGATGAGCAAGTACTACATATACCACGATCCTAAACATTGTATCGGTTGTTTCAGTTGCGAAGCGCATTGCAAGATGAAGAACAATCTCCCCATGGGTCCTCGCCTCTGCCAGATTATTCCTGTTGGCCCAAAACGGGTCAATAATCTACCCCGGATGGCGAATATTTTCATGCCCTGTTTTCATTGTGACAACCCATGGTGTGTGGCGGCCTGTCCCACGGGTGCCATTCAGAAGAGGGCTGAGGATGGTATCGTCTCTATCAACGAATCCCTCTGCGTTGGTTGCAAGAGCTGTATCACTGCCTGCCCCTGGGGCACACCCCAGTGGAACCCTGAGACCGGAAAGGCGGTGAAATGTGACTACTGCGTGGATAGATTGGATCAGGGACTGGAACCCGCCTGTGTGGCCAAGTGTGTGACAAAATGCCTCCATTTCGGGGAGCCCTCTCTCAAGGCCAAGAAAGTACGCGAGCGTTTTGCAAAAGCCATAGCTGAACTGTGAGGGGAAAACGGATCCAAGAGAAACTGAGGTCATGAGCAACGCGCACTGCCCCGTAAGAGATGCCATAGAACTTATCTTGCCCCAGTTGGAGAAATATGAGGATTCCGAGCGCGAAATTTTGAATCGGATGCTCAGATTGCTCACGGAGATAAGGGAGGGCAAGGGTTTGGTAGCGCACTTGGAGGCGCTCAACACCCTGGCAGAAAAGCTGGAAGGGGATGCGAGAGCGTCTGTTGGCGTTCCTATTCTCACCTTGAATCAAGAGAAGGAGGAGGAGTTTGTTGCCCATATCAAAGAGGGGAGGTGCCCCGCTGGGGTCTGTTTTGCTTACCAGCCGGCGCCATGCCAAACGGCCTGTCCTGCCCATATCGATATCCCCACATTTCTCACCTTGATCGGCCAAGGCCGCTACGATGAGGCCACCCAGGTCATCTTGAAGGACATCCCTTTTCCGTGGACATGCGGACTAATATGTCCCCATCCTTGCGAAGATGCCTGTCTGAGAGGGGAGATGGATCAACCCATAAATATCCAACGCATGAAGGCATACACGGCAGAGATAAGTATTCGTCAACATGGTTACAGGAAGCCCCCTGTACCCGAACAAGAGAGAGAGAAGGTGGCCATTGTCGGGGGAGGCCCTTCTGGACTCAGCGCCGCCTATTTTCTCGCAGCAAAAGGATACCAGGTGACTGTGTTTGAGAAGCTACCCCAGGCGGGCGGCATGTTACGGTATGGCATACCTGCTTACCGTCTTCCCAGGGAGATACTCGACAAGGAAATAGAGGCTATCAAGGATCTGGGCATTGAGATCAAGACCCATGTGACTTTTGGGAAAGACATAACTTTGGAAAGTCTCAGAAATGATGGGTTTCGTGCCTTCTATATGGCGGTTGGCTTACAGAATAGCCGTCAGCTTGGTATCGAGGGAGAAGACTTAAAGGGTGTTTTCCAAGGGATTGAATTCCTCAGGGCGATCGAAATGGGATCCTCCATGAGATTGGGGGAACGGGTTATCGTGGTGGGCGGTGGCAATGCGGCTGTTGACGTGGCAAGGACGGCCAAGAGACTGGGCAGCGAACAGGTTCACCTCATATGTCTCGAAAAGCGTGATGAGATGCCGGCATGGGATGAGGAGATTCATGAGGCGACTGATGAAGGTATAAGCCTGCACAATGCATGGGGTCCGGAGCGTTTCATCGGGAAGAGAGGGAAATTCCAAGCAGTCGTACTTAAGAGATGCACCTGCGTATTCGACGAAGAGGGCCGGTTTAGGCCCATATATGATGAGGCGGTACAGACCACCTTTGAGGCAGACAATATCATTCTTGCCATCGGCCAGGAGGCAGACTTAGATTTTGCCAGAAAAGAGGGCATGGAGATTGGCCTCGGCGGCGGGATAGATGCGAATAAGGCAACAGGGGAGACCCATTTGCCAGGTGTCTTTGCGGGAGGCGATGCAGTTCACGGACCCAGGATCGCCATTGATGCCATAGCCGCTGGTAAGAGGGCCGCCGTTTCCATAGATTGCTATCTCAGGGGAGAGAAGATTCCTGATCCTCCTTGTGTCGCCGAGCCAAGAGGGGAAATGGACTTCTTGCCCACCCCGCCCCTTGAGAAGATCGCACTGAAACGATCCCAGAGCCGGATGCTCAGCGTGCAGCAAAGGGAAGTCAATTTCAGGCAGGTGGACCTGGGGCTCTCGGATGAAATGGCCTTGAACGAGGCAAAGAGGTGCCTACGATGCGACCGGTGTCATGGAGATGGGCTATGTCAATTTGTCTGTACTGAACTGGGTATCAATGCCATGCAACTCTCGTTGATGAAAGAAGAGAAAAGACTGGCCTATTTTGATTATGCGAACACCCATGAGAAGTGCATCGCATGTGGGGCATGCGCCGTTGCCTGTCCACATGGCTGCATAGAGGTGAAAGACGAAAACGCTGTCAGGAAGCTATCTTTCTGCGGGACCGTCATTGGAGAGCACCTCCTTGAGAGGTGTGAGGTTTGCGGGACCCCCTTTGCCACAAAGAAATATTTGGAGCTGATCAAAGAGCGCTCTGATGATTATCTAGGGGTAGATTTGGATCGAGATCTTTGTCCCGCCTGTGCAAGAAGGACTCGGGCAGTCCAGATAGCCGGCGAAATTGAGAGCCTTTAGTGCTTGGAATAAGCTTTGCCCGGAAAAGGTCGCTTTATGAAAAACTTCTTTGAGCCCGAGGGCGTAGCCCTTATCGGGATCAGCCGAAAAAGCGGGCCAGGATCTTTAAATTTCATGGAACGCATGATCCAATTTGGCTTTTCCGGACAGATCTATCCTGTGAACCCAAATGCCAAGAAAATCCTTGGAAAAAAGGCGTACCCCAGTGTAAGAGATGTTAAGGAGAAAATAGATCTTGCTGTGATAAGCAGCCCTCGGGAGACCACGCTCGGTATTCTTGAAGACTGTGTCGCAGCAGGTATTAAAGCAGCCATTGTGGTCAATCAGGGATTTACTGATGCGGACAGCCGAGGAAATGAACTCCAACAGAAAATGGAGGCGGTCGCGAAAAGGGGCGGGATCAGGATCCTGGGCCCCAACACCCTAGGTGTAATCAATAATTTTAATAACTTTACCACGTCCTTTATGCCCGTGGTCAAAGGAAAAGCACCCGTTGGCTTGATATGTCAATCAGGGATCCATATGGTGGCCCCAGCGCAATTTTGTGGTGAGATCGGGAAAGGCGTTGACCTGGGCAATGCCTGCGATGTGGGGTTCTATGACGCCCTGAAATACTTCGCGGAAGATCCTGATATACAAATTATCGCCATTCACATGGAAGGCCTTAACCAGGGAAAAGAGTTTCTTGCCCTGGCCAGCAGAGTGACGATAGAGAAGCCTATTGTTATCCACAAGAGCGGCTGCAGCGAGACAGGGGCAAAAGCGGCCATGTCTCATACGGGCAGCATGGCGGGCGACTATCGGCTACTAAGAACGGCGCTAAAGCAGACAGGCGTGACCTTTTTGCAAGAGGCAGGCCAGATGCCCCACGCAGTGAAGACCTTGCGTTACCTCCCACCCATGACCGGGAATCGCGTGGCGGTGATTACCTATAGCGGTGGTGCGGGTATCATGGTCAGCGACGAACTGGACAGATATGGTCTGAAACTTGCCTCCCTTTCCCCCGAGACTACGGGCAAGGTGGCCGAGCTTTCTCCTGAGTGGATGCCGCTGGGAAATCCCCTGGACATCTGGCCGGCGCTCATGCTCCACAGCGCTGAGAAGGTCTGTGCGGATGCACTAAGGGCTGTGCTGGATGATCCGAATGTGGACGGCGTTATGTGTATAGCCATTGCGCCCGTGCCTGAATTTTCCAACTTAGAGGTGTCGGAATTGCTCAACAGTGTGGTGGAAGAATTCCCTCCCCTCAAGCCGGTGATCGTTTGGACCTACGGTTCCAATGTAAGGAAGGTTCGCAAAAAATATGAATCCAAGAAAAGGATAATGACGTACCCAACCCTGGAGATCGCAGCGTGGGCTTTGTCGTTATTAAGAGACAGGTTTAAGATGGTTGAGCAAGGAGCTCAGGACTGAGGTTCGAAACGCTTAAGAAATTGGAGAAAGAGCATGAAAGACCTTACTGGAGAAGTGAAGCAATTTGCGCTGGATCAAGGGATGGACCTGGTTGGGATCGCTTCAACGGAAGCGCTAAACACGCTTACCCCTGAAGGATATAATCGGCCAAATGAAATATTAGCAGAATGCAGTAGCAGTATCGTTGTAGCCCTCAGATGGTCAGACCCTCTGGTGGATGGATTACCGGAACTTCGAGCCATGTACAGCCGGATGATGATCATGATGAATAATCAGATTGATCAAGGGCTGCTTCGCATATCTCATTTTTTGACAGAAAGGGGTTTCCTGGCACTCCCTGTTCATGCCTCAGACCCTTATGATTTGAGCGCGTTGAAGGGGGTCCTCTCTCACAAGCATGCCGCGGTGCAGGCAGGACTGGGTGAATTTGGTTTGAGCAATCTCTTGTTGACCCCTCAGTTCGGGCCGAGACAAAGGTTCGGGCAGATTTTAACGGATGCAGAACTGATACCCGATAAAACGTTAAATGCAAATCTCTGTGAAAACACCGTTTCCGAGTGCCATTTCGCCTGTATAAATATCTGTCCCAAGGGTGTCATACCCAATGATTACGAAAGTGATCACGGGGTCATGAAAACCGTCGTTTGGCAGGGTGTGAACATAGACAAAGCGGGGTGTTCCTACTACCAGGACCGAGGGCTTCCCCATATGGGACGAAATGGGTATACATTCCGATGCGGCTTGTGTATAAATGCATGCCCAGTGGGATCAGAGATTCCGAAAAGGAAGGCGACCGCTCAAGGTATTAGACCTGTAAAGATCGTTCCCTGAGAAAAATAATGGGTGTATGAAGATGGGCTAATCTGAGCCTAAGTATGGATTTTGGCATTAAAGTCAAGACCTTTAGGAAAACGTGCTTTCTTAATGAAAGGAGGGACTTATGTTATCTGCAAAGGAACTAAAAGCGCAAATCCAGGCCCTTGGGGCAGACTTGGTGGGTGTAGCCAAAGCCGATTCACCTTTATTGGGAGAGCACGGGGAAGATCCCG
>JASFEQ010000139.1:0-9689 GCA_050124735.1 Desulfobacteraceae bacterium
GAGGAATGGTTTGCCTTGTTTCAAGGATGAAGGAAGCCCCTAGCACCCCCCTTTGTAAAGGGGGGCAAGGGGGATTTTCCCTGGTCAAAGTACCCTGGGATTTGGCAGTGATGCCCCCCTATGGGGCGCATAATTAGAGCCGCACCCTTCAGGTGCGGATTCTTTACTAAATCTGGGGGCGCCATGTTGTCATGGCCGCGCACAAGATTAGGGTTCCGGGACCAGGATTTTCTCCCCAGAGGCCAGGCCGCTGATCACCTGGACCCGATCTGCACCGGTGCGTGCGCCCAGGCGCACATAGCGACGGACAGGTCCCTGCTCCATTTTCAGGATGACGAAGTGGAGCTGCCCCACCTGTGTCACCGCCTTTGAGGGTATGTAGATTTTGTGGGTTTGTCCGATAGGGATCAGCAGCCTGCCAAACATGCCTGGATACAGACCAGAACTACCTTCCAGGGCCACTTTAACCAGAAACGAGCGAGAACCGGGATCCGCGGAAGGAACAATCTCGTCCACCACAGCTTCAAATGCCTGATCAAGCGCATCCACCTTGGCCGTAAGGCTTTGACCCCTTGTCAGTCTTGAAGCCACCGACTCTCGAACGCTCGCTTCAAGCCGAAGTGTAGCGGGATCGTACATACGAAGCAGGGCCACACCCTGTCGGGTCGTGTCGCCGGGGTCTGCGTAGCGCTCCACAACGCGACCCGAGATAGGTGCTGCGAGCGTGCTGTAACTGAGCGCGGTCTTTGCCTCGTCTTCCTGACGCCGTGCGCCTAAAAGTTGAGCCCTGGCCGTGCGCAATGAAGCCTGCACGCGATCCAGCTCGGCCTTTGAAACGGCACCAGAGTCTGCTCTAAAAATCCGCTGGATCCGTTCAGAGTCCCGTTCAGCCAGTGACAGATTGGCCTTTGCTGCGACGACCGCCTGGTGGGCCTGGTCAACCCTTGCCTGAAGCTCCCTCGAATCCAGTTCCGCCAGCACCTCACCTCGCTTCACATCATCACCAGCTCGGACAGAAATGGTGGAGATAGTAGCGGAGATCAGAGGAGAGATCACGGTCTCCACCTTGGCCCGGATGGTTCCTGCGGCCTGCTCGATGACAGGCTCTGTGGTGACTTCTACGGTAAAGATCGCACCATCACCATGGGATGGCAAGACACCTTTGAAATCGACTGGGATCTTTTCTTCAAAAAACCCTGCCAAGTAAGCCATTACGCTGCCAAGCAGCGCCAGAGCAATAACAATCCCTGTTATCTTCAATGCCGTTTTCACGTTTCCATATCCCTCCTCGGAGGCAGACCGTGCCCCGGTTTATTGCCGTAGACCAGACGGTAAAGCACCGGAACCACGAAAAGGGTAAACATAGTGGATGCACCTATGCCAAAAATGATGGCCCATGCCAGACCGCTAAAGATCGGGTCGAGTGTAATCACCAGATTGCCCAGCAATGTGGTCCCTGCTGTGAGAAAAATGGGACGCATGCGCACGGCACCAGACTGCAGTAGGGCCTCATGAAGATCTTTCCCCTCACGCAGCGCCATCTGAATGAATTCCACCAGGATAAGTGAGTTGCGAACCACGATTCCTGCTAGAGCGATCATTCCAATCATGGCCGTGGCCGTAAAGAGTATGGGGTTAGGAAATCCCGCTACCACTCGCTCACCAAGGTGATTCAGCATCCAGAAGCCTGGCATGATGCCGATGATTGAGAGCGGTATGGCCAGCATAATAATGGCTGTGATGGCGGAAAGACCCGTTTGAATACGCAACACCAGGAAGATGCCCAAAAGAGCAACAGCAAATGCTATCCCGAGGTCGCGGAACACGCGCAAGGTAATCTTCCACTCTCCCTCCCCTTTCCATACCGCCTGTACCCCTTCTGGCAGCGTCCACGGCAAGCCTCCTCCTGAGTTGAGATAAGTACGCCGATCCAACGATATGGGCTTGCTATCTGTGGAATTCTTGTTCATGTCGCTTGAAACGTCCAGCACGATCTCGGCCGGGGTTCGACCAGCCACATCAGCAAAGACATAGACGACAGGCCTAAGATTTTTGTGATAGATGATCTTGTCCTGCACCAAAGGCTGCAATTCCCCGAGTTCAGCAAGGGGAACGATGGGCTGTGGCGCATCGCGAATACCGGATTTTTCTCGGATCTTTGTGATGCCAGGCCTTCCTTTGACGTGCAGAGTGGTGAGAGCATCAGCCGAAGTCCGAATGTGGAGGGGAAGCCTCAAGACGACAGGCAAAGGATTAACCTCGCTAGGGATATTCATATACCCCGCCACAAGGCCTTGGTTAGCAAGGCGAATTGTGGCGGCAATGTCCTCCGTACCAATGCCGGACAACGCAGCCTTTTCTTTGTCTGGCACAAAAATAATTTTTTCCTGATCGTCTCCAACCGATGTATCCACATCCACGACAAAAGCTTCTCGCTCGAGTCGTTCCTCCAGCACTTTTGCAGCCTCCTGCAAAGAGGCGTAAGGGGTGGCTTTTCCACCGTATAGCTCAGCAGTTACCGTGGAAATCACCGGTGGCCCCGGCGGCACCTCAACAAGCTTGATGCGGGCATTGGAGGCTTGGGCGATTGTTTCCAAGTCGCGTCGGATACGCAGCAGAATGGCGTGGGACTGCTGGGATCTGCGTTGTCGCCCTGCGAGGGTCACCCGGATATCTGCATAGTGAGCACCCTGCCTCAGGTAGTAATGTCGTACCATGCCGTTGAAATCCATGGGCGACGGCATGCCGACAAAGGCCGTGTAGTCCCGCACTTCAGGAACTGAACTCAAATACGTACTTAAGGCGGTAACGACCCCTTGGGTCCGTTCAAGCGTGGTGCCTTCAGGCATATCCACAACCACCTGGAACTCATTCTTGTTGTCGTAAGGAAGGAGCTTGAGTGGTATGAGCCGAAAAGCGGGCAATAGGGCCGAAACGAAAAACAGCAACGCTACGATGGCAAGAAACATCCAGGAGCGGCTATTCGTTCTAAGGAGCGGTCTCAACAAGGATGCATAGAAACGATACACCCGAGTTTCGGTGATGTTGTACGGGGAATCTCCACGGGACGGCCTGATAAGCTTGTAGGCGAGCCACGGGGTCACTAGGAAGGCAACCACTGTGCTCATGATCACACTCACGGGCACGTTAAATGCCATGGGTGCCATGTACGGGCCCATCATTCCGGTGATGTAGTGGAGGGGGGCAAAAGCGAAAATAATAGCAATGGTGGACATGATAAGGGGGCTGCGGATTTCTGCCATGGCCAGGAGCACCCTGAGGGGACGTGGGCGCTGTCTTATATGCAAATAACGCTCGATGTTGTCCACGCCCGTTATGGGATCATCCACGAGGAGCCCCAGGGCCAGGATGAGTGCGAAGAGGGTCACACGATTGATTGTGTAACCTGCAAACAGGTCAAGAAGCAGAGTAATCCCGTAGCAAATGGGCACGGTCAGCCCCACAACCAGGGCAGCCCGCCAACCCAGAAAAATCCCTATGAAAATCACTACGGTAAGAACCGCAACAAGAAGGCTGGAGACCAGATTGTTTATCTTGTCGTTGGCTGTCTCGCCATAATTTCGAATAATACGGTAGTGGACCTCAGGCGGGAAGATCTCCCGCTTCAGTTTAGAGAAATAGTCCTCCACTTCCTTGGCCACCCAGACCGCATTGGCCCCTTTTTTCTTGGCGATGGATATGGCCACAGCAGGATAAACATCCGGGTGGTTCTTCAACATTTTGGACGCGGGACCAAAGCCAATCCAGGTATAGCTGTCAGGCTCGGCAGGGCCGTCGATGAGATGCGCCACGTCTCTGAGATAAACGGGTACACCGTCCACCACATTGATCACCAGCTTTGCCAGTTCGTCCGCGCTCCGGATGAAGTCGCCCGCCGCCACCACGATCTGTCGATCCATAACCTGGACTTCACCCGCTGGCAGCAGCTTATTTGAGATGTCAATGGCCCAGGCCAACTCCAATGGGGCCGTCCGTCTCGCGGTCAATCCGCTTGGATCCAACTCCACCCTAATCTGCCTTGGCCGACCCCCTGTGACCTGGATCTTGTTGGTGTTTTGGATGGACTGCAGATCGTGCTCTATCTCCTCGGCGAGCCGTCTCAACTCGTGATCACTGGTCAAATGGGGGTTTTCACTCCACAGGACTGCAATCATGATGGGCACATCATCGATCTCAATGGGCTTGACCACCCAGGATTGGACAGCGGCCGGAATACGATCTGTTTGAGAGAATATCTTGTTGTAGATCTTGATCAGGGAGTCCTCTCGGTCCTCTCCCACGTGAAAGCGAACCGTAACCACGCAGCGATCGGGCATGGACATGGAGTAGACATACTCCACGCCATCGATCTGATAGAGGAATTTCTCAAGGGGTGTGGCGATCTGGCGCTCCACCTGCTGAGCGCTAAGGCCAGGTGCTGACACGAGTACGTCCGCCAGGGGCACGATGATCTGAGGTTCTTCCTCACGCGGGGTGATCATCAGTGTGACGATACCACCCAAAAGCGCGCCAATCAGCAAGACTAGAGGCAAAGGCCCCGCCATGACTCGGCCGAGCAGGCGCGATAGCCAATCCAGTTTTTGCGAAGAAGAGTCTGCCATTCGAGGTCGTAGGCTTTAGGGTTCAATGAAGCGCAAGTCTTGTCTGTAGAACGCCAAACTATGGCAAGATTGGAATGGTGTGTCAACCTTGGATGATGGGGTCACATCTTAAATATTAAGTTTTGAATTAAAACTTAATATTTAAGATGTGACCCCGTATCGAAAAACGCCGCTACAATCCGTGAAAGCCGCAGCGCATGCCGTCTAATCTCATATAGGCTTCTGCCCGGATATTGGGCATAACTGATCATGATTCCATTCAGGGACGAAAAGAGTGCGTGTGAGACGAGGCGGGTCTCCCCTTTGAGTCCCGCTTCTTTCACAATGCCCTCAATGCGGTTCATGAGCTCCCTCATGATCGGATTCAGCCTTTCTATGGCTTCGGCAGAAAGATTGCCCCCGAGCATAAAATGCCCCATCATCTGATAGAAGGTCATGTTCTCATTGAGGTAGCTGACGTAGATTTCACAAAACCTCCTGAGGGAACAGCCGCGCTTCTTCTCATACTCTTCATCCAAGCGCTCGGTGATTTCCCGGGCGCCCGCAAAGAAGACGTCAAGAAAGAGCCCATCCAAATTTTCATAATAGCGGTAGATGGTCCCAGGGCTGACGCCTGCCTTTCTTGCGATCTCCCTGACCGTCACGCTCCTGAAATCCTTGTCTGCAAAGAGCTTCCGGGCAGCGGAAAGGATCAGCTCTCGTCTGACTTCCCTCTCTCTTTGTCTGAGTATTTCCAGTGTTGCGACAGGCATTGATGGGTTCCCTTACTTAAAGTGGAATCCTACCGTGACATGGCATTCTTGGCCCCTGTATTTCAGGCAGCGGCTAAGATCCGGGCTCAGTGTGTAATCCACTTCCATCGCATCAAACCACCCTTTTATCCTTTCAAAGATTCCGCACTCGTATTTGTCTATAAGACCCGCCTCTGTCATTCCCTTGTGGGCAAAACAGGCTCGCGTCTTGAATAGAATTTTATCATCACGCTGAAAATCCACCTCTGTTTCCATGAAGGGAGGAACAAGGATCCTCCGGGCCTCTTCGTATAATTTTTTCAGCTGTGCCATATCCTTTGGAGGATTTGAGCCCGTCCCCCTCAGGAGCCGCTTGAACTCTATTCTGCCCAGGCTTCTACAGACCCGAAGATTCATAGGGCTTGCCTCAATCATTCCAAACCTTGAGGCCGCCTCCCTGTACCATAGCGCATCGTGGGTCATCCAGTTTGTCAACAGGTAATCCTTCACCTGTTCCCCGTTCATCTTTCTAAACTCCATTGTGGGCCCCCATTGTCCTATCCCGCCTTCTTCGTGGAAAAACCCTACTATACCGTCACTCCCGCGCAGGCAGGAGTCCAATACGTCTCGGAATGACTGGATTCCCGCTGCAGTTTACCCCGCACTTGATGTGGGGCGGGAATGACATGTGAGTATGATCATAGCCCTTTTCCACAAGCTTCTCGTGGAATGGTCCAACTCGTAGCATGGGGATATTATCAAGCAAGATTCTAATCGGCAGCCGCGGTGTTGTGGATCTTCCACATATCCTCATCCGTGAAGCACCGTTCGCTTTCATCAGGATGCATGGCGTCCTGTTCAAGCTTTCTGCGATCGTAAGGCTGATTCAGGACCTGATCATAATATTCATGCTGGATGAGGAGGTTCATAATCTGACTCGTTCCGGTCCATATGAGAGCAAGCCGGGTATCTCGTAAGGCTCGCTCTATGGGATATACATCGGTGTAGCCGATACCACCCATGATCTGCATGGCATTGTTTACGATATCCCATGCAGCTTCTGTGGCAAATCTCTTGGCCTCACTGACGATACGGCGGACATTGGCATACTTCTCATCCACTGCGCGAGCAGCCATGTAGGTGAGCCCCCGAGCAGCGTCAAGCTGCGTAATAGAGTCGGCCACCAGAAAGCTCACCCCCTGAAACTCTCGGATCAGTTGGCCAAAGGCCTTACGCCTGTTAGAGTATCTTACTGCCAGATCCAGAGCACCCCAGACCCCCAAGCATCCAGAGGCTGAGGTGAGCCGCTCGGGGATCATCATCTGATTAAAACAGAGCGCACCACCATGGAGTTCTCCAATCAGGTTCTCCTTGGGAACCTCAGCGTTTCTGAAGACCAGTCTTCCTGTCCCACCGCCTCTGCAGCCCATGAGGCCGTAGAGATACTCGGTCTTCACGCCAGGGCCCTTGTCGATGATAAGGAGGCTGATTCGGTTATGCTTGTGTGCATCAGGCTCGAAATTGGTCCTGCAGTAAACAACGAAGAAGTCAGCGCCCTCAGCACCCACCACAAAACGTTTTTGGCCATTGACTATGAAGTGGTCTCCTTCCAAAATCGCCTTGGTCGTCGCCCCAAAGAAATCAGAGCCTCCCCGCGGCTCTGTTAGGGCCTCAGCGGAGACGAGCTTTCCTTCCAGATAGGGCTTCAAATACTTTTGTTTCTGCTCTTCACTCCCGAACACGTTCAGCGCCTCCCCAACAATGGAGGGCATGGCAAAGGCGCATCCAAGGGCCATGCCAAGAGACCCGATCTCTTCTGTGGCAGCCACCTCTGCTACCCAACCGAGCCCCCTGCCACCGTACTTCTTGGGAAATCGGATCCCGCGCAGCTTATACCCCGCTAACCTTTCTACGAACTCTCTTGGATAGGTGATTTCGTCATTATCCAATTTTCTGAGGAAATCACTGGAGACCTCTTCCTTGACGAATTTCCTCGCCTCGTCTCTTACCACCCGTTCTTTAGGCTTCAGCAAAAAATCATACATATCAGACCTCCCTCGTCACGATTGTCCAATACCTGTTGTAAACATCGCATATTATTATGAACAATGTTTACAATATGGAACACTGTTAATATTGTCAAGCAAAAAAGTGGCACCTACTTGGAAATACTAATCTCCACTTTTGCCCCTGCTTGGGCATAGCACTCAAGCAGAACTCGAGCTGGGGAACCCCAAATTGACAGAAAAGCACATTTCTATTATTTCTCTCTCATAACCTGAGAAAAAGAATCTGTTTTTTCCATCCATCTCACTTAAGAGGAGGACCTATGACTGATATACCTTTCCCTGACCCGCAGGTATTCGATCCTGAGGCGGTGGATCCTGAAACAGCCAAGTTTAACAAAAAGATTGAACAACTTCTTGCCACAATGCCTCCTACCCATAAGAGGACTCCGCAGAAGATTCGCGAGGAGAGGGAGTCAGGGAAGAGTTGGTTGGGGCCCATCAAGCGCCTTGATGAAGCTCAGGATCGAGTGGTTCAGGGCCGCAATGGTGATGTCCCTATTCGCGTCTTTGTCCCTGACCAGGTGAAGGGTGTTTATCTCCATATTCATGGAGGTGGTTTTGTGCTGATGCGGGCATACTACTTTGATGAGGCCTTGGCTGAGATTGCGAACAAATGCCACGTGGCCGTCGTCAGCGTTGACTATCGGCTTGCACCGGAGGATCCCTATCCTGCCGCCCCTGACGATTGTGAGACCGTGGCGGTCTGGCTGGCGGAAAAAGCCAGGTCCGAATTTGGCTCAGAAAGGCTAATCATTGGGGGAGAATCTGCCGGGGGCAATCTTTCTGTGGTCACCCTTATTAGGATGCGCGATCGGCATGGGTTTTCGGGATTTTCCGGGGCCAACCTTGTCTATGGTTGTTATGACGCCACAATGACGCCGAGCCAGCGCAACTGGGGGGAGAGGAACCTCATACTTTCAACCCCGACCATAGCATGGTTTAATGACCACTACGTTCCCATGGGAAAACGGGGTGATCCGGATGTATCTCCCCTCTATGCCGATTTGTCCAACATGCCGCCCGCATTGTTTACGGTGGGCACACTTGACCCGCTTCTGGATGACTCTCTTTTTATGCATGCCCGTTGGGTGGCTGCGGGTAATGAATCTGAGCTGGCCGTCTATCCTGGCGGTATTCATGTCTTTAATCTCTTTCCCATCAAAATCGCTCAAGAAGCGAATGACAGGACACATGATTTCATCGCCAAAGCAGCGACTTAGTGCCAAGTTTTGATGAATAGAGTTCAATGTTAACAATTTTTGTCAATTTCTTGGGTCGATTTTTTGTCCATTAATGTCAACTGCCTGGAATCCTGCAAAGTTTACTCTCCTGCAAATATGGCAAGGGGCTTGCATACAATATGGAAGCCATTAGGGCGTCTAAACAAAGTCAACACGAAGGCAGGATAATCCATTTATGAAAAAGATAACGGAACTTGGGCGAAAACTAAAAATGGGTGATTACGAGAAAAACTATACAGGCGCAAAAGCCACAGGATCTTGCATAATTTGTGGGAGTCGGGCGAAAAAGTTCCGAGATGCAGCGGCTAAGCTGGAATATTCTATCTCTGCACTATGTCAGAATTGCCAGGATGAATACCTGAATGGCAATTAAGATTTGTACACCCTGCTTCCCAAATCCAC
Source organism: Desulfobacteraceae bacterium (assembly GCA_050124735.1). Taxonomy (GTDB): domain Bacteria; phylum Desulfobacterota; class DSM-4660; order Desulfatiglandales; family HGW-15; genus JASFEQ01. The sequence goes on from JASFEQ010000139.1 coordinate 9,066, forward strand.
CGTCTAATTTGGGCCTTAAGGCTAAAATAGTAGGTTATGTAGCACTCCTGATCACCAGCAAGGTATTAGATGTAAGACGCCGAGGAGGGACGACTGAGGCGTATCGAGTAATACGCCGCAAGCCTGCCCCCGCGAAGGCGGGGGGAGGAGCGATCGAAGGCAACGCAGTCCTTCGATACTTCGACATTGCTCAGCATCGACCCTGAGCTTGTCGAACGGCTTGTCGAATGGCAGATGATGCCTTGATGGGGGATCAGGGATTTTTTTAGGGCTTGAGAAAATAGGGCAAAATAGGCGATAATACTCATTCTGGCAGTATCTGCAGTTCCACGTCGTAGCGTTATTCGAGAAGAAAGGTATAGGTTATGAGTAAAGTCTACGTTCTGAACGGACCAGAAATCGGGGAATCTTTTAAGCTCAGAGAGGGAGTCAGTTTTCTGGGGCGCGCCCCTGATAATGAGATCAGACTCACCGATAAGACTGTTTCGCGCAAGCATCTAAAGGTTGTCAGGAAGGGTGATAAATATCTTATTACGGATTTGAAAAGCCGAAATGGGACTTTCGTGCGTGGGGAATTTATGAGCCCTGGTAAGGAAGTGGAAGTGGGAGAGGGGGTTCCCATAG
>JASFEQ010000140.1:0-9655 GCA_050124735.1 Desulfobacteraceae bacterium
GAACCTTTTTCTCCATGTATGTCACCCTCTTTTACATACTTTTACATTTGCTTTACATCTCTTAACAAATCAGATTCACCGCCCGCCTGTCCCGCCACCGCGGGCCTTTGCTCGAGGCGCCAGCCGTTCCATCCACCGTAGCAGGCTACTGCGGAGGACGGGCGCCGAAGCTATGGCTTGGCAGGCAGAGGGCCCAGAGAAAACTCTAAGGTTTCTAAACCACAGACCCAAAGGACAAGAATTTTGGACAGGATTTGCAGGATGTCCAAGCCAGTTTCCTGAACATCAGCGTAATCAGCGTAATCTGTGGATCAGAATCCGTGTCCACGAGCTATTTCACCAAGAACCATTTAAATCCGTGATATCCTGTTAATCCTGTCTAATTAGATCCTCTGAGATCTCAGCGTCTCTGCGGTGAAAAATTCTTTTGCCCCTTACAGGGTGGTCGCTAACTCTGCGGCTTAGGCGTTTCAGGGTCGGTTTGCACCTGGTACACCCTTATGGGTTTGGTAATGTTCTTAACCGATTTTTCTCCCAGATACTCGTAGCCAAAAGGCAATCTGTTTTCTACTTGATCATAAACGGTCCCTGAGACGCATATCCCTCCGGCCTGAGCAAGCCGCTCAATTCGGGCAGCAATATTTACTCCGTCGCCATAAATTTTTCCTTTTTCAAGAACCACATCCCCCAGGTTTATTCCGATACGGAACTCCATTTTGCGTTGGACAGGCAAATCGGCATTTTTGACTTCGAGCTCCTTCTGTATTTCTACGGCACACTGCACCGCATTGAGCACATTACCAAAGTCAGCGAGTATATTGTCCCCAGGGGAGTCCACCACTCTGCCTAGATGGCTTTGAACACGGGAAGCGATGAGGTCCCTGTAAACATTCAAAGTGTTTATGGTCCACATCTCATCTTGAGCCATGAGGCGGCTGTAATCTTTCACATCAGCGCTAAGAATGGCTCTCAGTTGGCGTTGCATCTGTTGTGAAGCCAGTTCCCTTTCACCGCGTTCGCCTCTGCCCTCAAATGAAAGTCTTCGAATCACGGCCTTCATCCTGGCCAGCAGTTCTCGAGGATTGAATGGCTTTGGTAAGTAGTCGTCCGCTCCCAGTTCGAGGCCTACGATACGATCGGCATCCTCACCCCTAGCCGTGAGCATAATGACAGGCACAGAGGACTCCGCCCGAATTTCTTTCAGCACATCCAGACCGTCCTTTCCAGGCAGCATGATGTCCAGTATGACAATGTCTGGAGACTCCTTATGGATTGTTCTCTGGACTAGCAAACCATCAGGAAGGGTATTGACCTGAAATCCGTAGCCCTCAAGATACTCGGTAACAAGCTTGCGAAGTTTCTCGTCGTCGTCAACGAGCAAAACCTTGCTTCCCATAAATATCTCCCGTTTTTACACGCTTTTACATCTCTTTAACACTTTTTTACAAATTGGAAAAACATTGTTTACAAGTGAGCCTTATTATATCCGCAAGATCAGGGTAGTCGGCAAGAAAAATACAACATAGAAAGGAGGACAAGAAAATGAAAAAAAGAAAAAAATACTTCATCATTGGAGCTGTTATTCTTTCTATCGGGATCCTCGCTAGCCTTGGTTTCACTGCCGCATGCGGTCCTCGCGGCCACTGGCACAAGGGCTTCCATTCCAAGTTTCATAGTGAGGATGTGGCAGATTTCATTTTGTGGAAGATGGATAAGCATGTGAAGGAGTTAGATCTCAACGATACACAGAACCAGGAATATGATCGGATCAAGGAGCAGGTCAAGGTAAGTATAGCAGAGGCCATAGAAAGAAGAAGAGAATTTCATAGAACGGCGCATGAGGAAATCAATAAGGAGAACCCTGATCTGAACAACGTGGCGAATCTGGCGAAAGAGCGTTTGCAGAAGATGCCTGACATCATTGGCAAGAACCTGGATCTTTTTATGGACTTCTACAACCGAGTCCTAACCGATGAGCAGAGGGCAAAGGTGATCGAAATGATTCGCAACAGATGCGGCTAAAAACAGAAAAGGGGGACGTTCGCGTCCCCCTTTTCTTTCACGTCTTCCTTTGTCCAAGCCCCACTTTACCAGGTGAAATTAACCGCAATAACGGGCCCGTGCATCAGCATATCGTACTTGAACTGTTGGATCCCCGAGCCGCTCTCGTAGTCCTGGTTCAGGGCTCGATACCCTCCAAGGAAGCCCACGTGCTTCCAGGGGTGGAAAAGGATCAAGCCAATGAGGTTCCAGGTGGAATCAGAGGTGTCTCCTGCGCCAAAGCCAATTCCAATGTCGCCTCTGAAAGTGAGTTTCCACTTTTCAGATATTTGCCACTTGTAACGTAAGCCCACAATAGGATCCCACCACTCCTGATTACTCTCCAGCCTTGAGGGGAGTATGGGGATTGGACTAGTGATAGTCACTTCAGTATCCATATTTGTGAACCGGGCGCCACCTAATCCTTCAAATATATGCCGACCCTTTTCGTAGAATCGGTAGATGGCACCCAGCTCGACCAAAGTGTTCTCGAAATCCACATTGATTGCGGTACTAAAAGGTCCAGGCAATGTTGCTGAATCGGCGATGTTTGTGTGCATAATGTCGAACAAAAACCCCCATTTCTTCTTGTACGATCCCTCAAAGTGTAACGAAAATACGGCCTCCAACCTGTCGAAGATTTGATCAAAATCGAGTACCAGGGGTACAGTTTGATTCGCCACGGTCAACTCTCCGTTCATGTTGACTCCCCAAAGGTAGAGGGGGGTCAGGTCCCACTCCCAGTTCTTAGCGGGCTCGCCCTCTTCGGCATATGCCAGTGGGCACAGAAGCGCAAAAACAACGAATGACACAACAATAACCCTCTTTCCAGTTTTCATATCACCCTCTCCTCACTCCCCACGTACCTGTTTTATAGGCCGAAGGCAGATATTATTCTCTGTGTCCTCTGTGGCTGGCGAGATTACTTGTTTGCTAGTTTTTTCGCTATATCCGTGGCTTCGGAGATGATGTCGTCGAAAAGCTCCTGGACCGTGGGAATGTTGTTCACTATTCCAATACCCTGTCCGCAGGAGATCACGCCCACATCCACTTCTCCCCCTTCATACATCCTCTTTGCCTTTTGTCCGGCAACCACCTTCAGTATTTCAGGAAGACCTGCCGCGTCAGCTTCCAATTCTGCGCACTTCTTGGCCGCAGCATTTGCCCAGACCCTGTGCGTGGCTCCGATGGAGCGCATGATCAACATGGTGTCCAATTCACTCGCCTCAAGGAGCGCTTTTTTCAAATCCTCATGGATGGGCGCTTCTTGGGTGAGAAGCAGGCGTGTCCCGATAATGACGCCCTGCGCACCCAGGGCCAGAACGGCAAGCAGGCCCCTGCCGTCCGAGACACCGCCCCCGCCGATCAGTGGTATCTTGATGGCCTCGGCCACCCGCGGCACAAGCACCAGTGTGCCGATATCCAATTTGCCCGTCGCCCCACCGTTTTCATATCCCACAACAGTAATGATGTCTGTTCCCATGTCCTGAACCTTGAGGGCATATCGGAGCCCCACACACTTGTGTATCCAGGTCATTCCCGCCCCTTTGAAACGGGCACACAGATCCTCAGGGGCATGGTGTCCCGAGGTTTCGATGATCTTGACACCCTTTTCGATCAAGACGTCCACATACTCATTGTTGTCAATAGCGCGCATCATGGGAAAGAGATTGATATTCACGGCAAAGGGCTTGTCCGTCAGTTCGTAAACCCGGTCAATGGCTTTTGCAAAGGCATCGCGTGTCTCATACATGGCCGAAGCCAGTATGCCTAGGCCACCCGCATTGGAAATGGCCGCGGTGAATTCCGCGTTGGTGACCCACATCATGGTGCCACCGATGATAGGGTACTTGATGCCGAGCATTTCTGTAACCTTGGTTTGAAACATGGCCAACCTCCTTCTATTCAACCTATTATTCACCACAGAGGCTCAGAGGACACAGAGTTTAAATTCTTTTTGCCCGATCGGGAGACGACGATCGGGCAAAAGAAACTCAGCCCTTCGGACGTTTCCGTTCATTATCGGACGACAACTTTTGTAGCAAACAGCTAAGCTATAACTTAGAACTAGGTTAGAAGCAGAGATTACTTTTCATTGGGCGGTATCTCCCGCCCAATGAAAAATATTTCTTCCTCTGTGTTCTCTGTGTCTCTGTGGTGAGATAGACTGCGAAGGGAGAGCTGTCAAGGAAATACTGTTAGGAGGGATTTGACCTGGGATGTGGCTTAGGTTAAGATGCGGGCGAACCTGCCTAAAATAAGCACCATACCTTTTAGATTATACGTATAAGAACAGCTCTAAACACAGGAGGTGAGACATGGGGATAAACTATTTTCGTCGCGATCCAAGGGACACGGAGTTCGTGCTTTTTGAGTACCTGGGCATGGATAAAATGCTTTCCTATGAGACCTACAAGGATTTTTCTGCAGATGACTTTAAAATGATCATCGATGAGGCCCTGAAGGTGTCTGTGGAGGTTCTCGGTCCTGCCATGCAGGACGGTGACGTGGAAGGCTGCGTATATGAGGATGGCAAAGTGAAGGTGCCAGAGGTCTTTCATGAGTGCTGGCGGGTCATGGCAGAAAACGGTTGGACGGCCATCTCTTCGAACCCGGAGTTTGGGGGTCAGGGGCTCCCTGCGACTGTTGGCGGGCTAGTCAACGAGTTTTTCGTGGGAGCAAACCTGGCCTTTATGACATATCCTGGACTTGCCGCCGGAAACGGACATCTGATCGAGAATTTTGGCACCGAAGAGGACAAAGCTTTATTTGTAGAAAAAATGTACACAGGTGTGTGGGGCGGCACCATGTGTCTGACAGAACCTGATGCAGGCTCTGATGTGGGATGGCTCCGCACCAAGGCCATTCCCGACCCGGACGCAGGTGATCCGCGCATTTACAAGATTGAAGGGACCAAGCGTTTCATCACCTGTGGCGAGCATGATCTGACCGAGAATATTATACACCTTGTGCTGGCTCGAATTGAGGGCGCTATGCCCGGGACCAAGGGTGTCAGCCTGTTCATTGTGCCCAAAATTTGGGTCAACCCGGATGGTTCCCTTGGGCAACCCAATGATGTGTACTGCGGTAATATCGAGCACAAGATGGGCATCAAGGGTTCGTCAACCGCCACGCTCAATTTTGGCGAGAATGGCCAATGCCGGGGCATCCTGCTGGGTGAACCCAACTCGGGTATGGCAAAGATGTTTCAGATGATCAACGAAGCGCGCATGGGATGCGGCATACAGGGCATGTCACTGGCAGCCAGCGCCTATGACACAGCTCGCCAGTACGCGAAAGAGCGTGTCCAGGGGCCTCCCTTTACGAACCGGGATGCAGAAAGGGTGCCCATTGTTCAGCATGAGGACGTGCGACGCATGCTCATGAACCTCAAGGCGGGCACAGAAGCGATGCGCGCCATGATTGGCAAGGTCTTGTATCTCATTGATGTGTCTATGAGGGACCCTGATGAGGCGGCTCGCAAAGGGGCTCACAGGCAAGTGGAACTGTTTACCCCTCTGGTCAAGGCCTATTGCGCCGATTTTGGCTACCAGCTCACCCGCGATGCGATCCAGGTGCTCGCTGGTGTGGGGTATTGCAGTGAATTCCCGGTGGAACAGTACGCCCGGGACGTGAAAATCGTGTCCATATGGGAAGGAACCAGTTTTATTCAGTCGCTGGATCTGGTAGGCCGCAAGCTCGGGATGGAGGGTGGAAAGGTCTTTCAGGATTGGATCCAGGAAGTCATGGCCTTTACGGGTGATCACAAGGAAGATGCAGACTTTGCACCAGATTTCAAACTCCTTTTCAAGGCAGCCCAGGCCATCGGCGATTTTGCCATGCGATACATGCAATACTTCCAGGGAGGCAAGCCGTACCTGATTCCATTGACCACGACACGCTTTCTGGAGTGTTTTGCAGAGGTTCTGATGAGCCAGTTGATGCTTGAGCAGGCTTTGCTGGCCCGGGATAAGTTGAAGGAAGTTGACGCGAACTCCAAGGACGGGATCTTTTACCGTGGAAAGGTGGAGACAGCAAAATACTTCTGCCGAAATATACTGACAAATGTATTCGCCCGTCACATGTCCTTGCAGCAGGAGGATACCTCGGCCCTGGATATCCCCGAAGAGGCCTTTTAGGAGGCGTCTTTTGTAAAGGCCAGGGGGATCAGGGTTTTGCCCCGTTCCTGGGCCAGTTGTGTCATGAAGTCCTGGGCGCTCGCCGGGGGGTCGCGGCGCTCTTCTTTAGCTTTTGGCTGAAGACTCATGGCCTTGGTCGAACAAGTGGTCACACACAGGCCGCAGCCGATACAACGGTCCAGGTCCACGACGGCCACGTCGTCAGGTCCCATGGTGATGGCCTCCATCTGGCAACGTTCCAGACACGTCTCACAAGAGGCACACAAGTCAGCATTCACCTCTGCGTAATAGTTGGACACCACTCTCTCGGCAGGCCGCGGATGCTTCTTGAGGGATCGGAGTACACCACAGCAGTCCCCGCAGCAATTGCACATGCCCCCTGGATTCTGGGCATTGAAGGGTTGAGGAACCAGGCCCCCCTCCTCGCAGCGATCAAGGATTTCTAGACTCTCTTCCTGGCTTATCCAGCGGCCCATTCCCTTCTCAACATAGTACTCGGCATGGGAGCCGAACATGAAACAGGCCTCCAGAGGTTTGTCGCAGTCATGATCAAGCCTTCCTTGCTGCACCCGACAGATGCAGTTGGCCACTGCAATTTTCTCTTTTGACCTGATAATTTCACGGACATCCTCGTAAGGCGCAACAGGCCAGGAGACATTGAGGGACTTGTTCACTGGAATGGTCCGCATGGGTACGGTTTTCACAGACGTGTCATGGGCAAAGGTTTCCTCGAAATATTGTTCGCAGAGCTTCGCGAGTTCCTGGTCCATGGTTTTGAGCTGATATTCATAAATGCCAACCACATAGGGTGCAGCGCCATACCTTGACGAGCCCTCTTTGCGCAGGCGAAAGAGGAGCCCTTTCTCTGCCATCTGCTCCAGAAGGCGGGCCACCTTTTCGGGATCCTTTTTCAGCCGTTCAGCCACGGACTCAGGTGTCTCGAGCATCATGCTGAGATCTAGATACATCTGGGCCTCTTCCTCATTGAAGAGTTTTTCAAGGATTTCTATTTCCACGCCCGATTCGGTGGTGGGAAATCCAACGGAATACTGGTCTAACTGCTCTCTGAGCTGGTAATAGACGTCACTTGCCATAATATCCTCCTCAAAAAAATCACTCGAAACCCCAAGAATTTTTAGCCACAGACCCGCCTTCGACAAGGCTACGGCGTGGCAAGCCAAAAAAGAAACCACGAAAAATTTTCTTAGACAGGATTTACAGGATGTACGGGATGGGATACGAGGATCGCTGGAAACTCCGCTACGCGGGGATCCCAAGGCTGCGCCTTGGGAACAATGGGAAGCCCAGGAGCACAAAAATAAGCTCGCTCATTCTTGTGCTTGTGGGTTCCCATTTTTTCAAGCGATCCAACCAAGCCACCACTTTCACCTGTGGTAATTGAGTAAGCTGGGCGATTTCGAGATCGGCAAGTATAAGAAGAGATACCGCTACGTGTCAAGAAGAGGTTCGGTGGGGTTAAGATTTTGCTTGACTCTCAAGCGATTTCCATATATTGATTCCATCAAATGATGGAAGTTGGATTTGAGGCCCTGCTATGGCAACACCCTTAGAGAAGGCGCGCAAAGACCCGGGCTCCATGAAGGCGAAAATCCTGAAGGTGGCTCGCCGCGTATTTGGTGAGTACGGGTTTCACGGTACCACTACCCGGATGATCGCCCAGGAGGTGGGCATCGATATCTCCACACTCCATTACCACTGGGGGGACAAGGCCGATCTCTACGAAGCCGTGATACTTGACATCAGTGAAAACCTCCGCCAGCAACTGACGGAGGTGGAAAAGGTCATTCACGGGCTGCCTCTAGAGAAACGCATGAATATTGCCATCGACATGATGACAGATTATCTGTTTGAATATCCGGAAATCTCCAACCTGATCCTTTTTCGATACTTCAGAAAGACCCGCAACGAAGAACACTTCGACTTTCCTGTCCCTGAATTCATTTCAGATATCGCCCGATCAATGGATCTTTGCAAAGATAAGAAAAACGTTCCTGCGCGAGCACAAATGCAGGTGCTGGCTATAATGAACGCCATTCACAACTTTATCTCAGGCGAGAATTTTTTTGGGCCCATGTTGAAACTGAAAAGAAAAGAATATGTGACCATGGTCAAAGAGACCTTGAAATTTGTCTTGATACCCGCTTTTGCGAGACCGATATCGAATATGAAATAGTCATAAGACGAAGAATTAAATATTCACCACGGAGACACGGAGGACACAGAGTTGGTTTCTTTTTTTGCCCGATCGGGAGACGACGATCGGGCAAAAGAGACTCAGCCCTTCGGGCCTTCCAGTTTACTATCGCCCGGAATCTTGGCCGCACTTCGCTGCGTAAGAAACCATGGATCCGGCCGCAGGCAGAGTTTCCTTTTCGTTTGCCGGTATCTCGCGGCAAACGAAAAAATCAACCCTCTGTGCTCTCTGTGCCTCTGTGGTGAGCTATATTAGTAACTGAACAAGGTAAAAAGGAGGAGGTAGGATGGCCTTGAATCTGGATAGCATCGGGGAAAAGATTGGCCCCTTTGAAAAGGCGTACACATGGAAGGATGTGGTGCTTTATGCCCTGGGTGTGGGAGCCGGTTTCGACGAGTTGGAATATTGCTATGAGGATCAACTGAAGGTGGTTCCCAGTTTTTCCATCGGAAGTGTCTTCGATTTTCTGGCCAATGCGGCAATCAACTCGGGCGCGAACCTTTCCCGGGTGCTCCACGGGGAGCAGGATATCATCTTCCACAATCCCATCCCCACTGAAGGGACGCTGTCCACGGAAGGAGCGATTACCCATATGTACGACAGGGGACAGGACAGGGGCGCTCTTGTGGTTGCTGAGGCTGATACCTATCATTCAAATGGGGAAAAGCTTTACACCAACATCTTTACCCTGTTTTGTCGATTGGACGGGGGCTTTGGGGGCGAAGCGCCTCCAAAAGAGGTCGTTGAATTTCCAGAAAGAGATCCGGACTTTGAAGAAGAGGCTTCTCCTTCCCTGGATCAACCACTGCTTTACCGCATGTCAGGTGACATCTACAGGCTTCATGTGGATCCTGAGTTTGCTCAGGCGAGTGGGTTTGAGAAGCCCATTATGCATGGCCTCTGCACCCATGGGTTTGCCTGCAGGGCTGTGATCAGACACCTGTTCCCTGGAGAGCCTGAACGAATGACGCGTTTCAGACTCAGGTTTTCAAGACCTCTCTACCCTGGTGTTCCCATCAAGACCCAGATCTGGAAAATCGAGGAGGGCAAGGCCCTTTTTCGGACCATTAACAATGAGACCGGCGAGGTGGTATTAGACCGCGGGATCGTGGAGTGGTTGAGCCTGGAGGAGATGGAAAAGAAGGCTTCAAGGAAAGGCATACGTTTTGATGATCAGGTGGCTATTGTGACCGGTGCTGGTGCTGGACTGGGAAAGGTGTACGCCCTGGAGTTGGCCAAGAGAGGGGCCAAGGTGGTGGTA
>JASFEQ010000141.1:0-9633 GCA_050124735.1 Desulfobacteraceae bacterium
CTACAGATTGCACTCGACCTGCGCTCAGTCCTCGTCTGACCTTGGACCAAAGAAGAGGGGATATCTGGTAGCCCACGAGTCTATCCAGAATTCGTCTGGTCTGTTGAGATTCGAACCTATCTTGATTAAGGTTTTGGGGAGAGGAAAGAGACTCTTTGATGGCCTTTCCGGTGAGCTCATTAAATAGGATACGAAAAATCTTTTTCTCTCCGGTTCCCAATTCTTGGGCTATATGCCACGCAATGGCTTCTCCTTCTCTGTCCGGATCGGGTGCCAGATAGATGGCTTCGGCACCTTTGCTGGCCTTTTTCAGTCCGCTGAGAATTTTGCCCTTGCCTTTGATCGTGACATATTCCGGGGTGAAATCGTTTTCTGTGTCAACACCCAGCCTGCTATTGGGCAGATCTTTGATGTGACCCACTGAGGCCATGATCTGATAATCGGTTCCCAGGTATTTTTTTAGCGTCCTTGCCTTCGTGGGTGATTCAACAATGAGTAAATTTTTGGTCATAGGTCATACCGACATAAGAAGTGCCTAAAGTGAGCTAAAGTGTCTAAAGTGCCTAGAGTGAACTAAAATGCCTAAGGTTGCTTCATAGTTCAATGAACAAAGATAACACCGTTTCTTAATCTCTCAACCCCTTGTTCGGACACTACCGGACAAACATCTTGCCAGGAAGTTGCCTGATAATTCCCTTTAGTTCCATTCTCATAAGTATGCTTGCCGCTTTACCCGGCGGCATATTCCCCTGCCTGCTAATCTGATCTATATGTAGAGGGTAATCTCCGATCAAATCGAAGACCGCCTTTTCAGATTCATCCATTCGGGGCAGGGGGCCTTCTTTGAAAGTATCCGTTTTTGGGGCGTAGTCATAGTTCAAGCCCAATTCATCCAGGATGTCATCTGAGTTCTCTATGAGTCTCGCCCCTTGCTTGATCAGGAAATGACAACCTTTACTCTTAAATGAGTGGATGCTCCCAGGGACAGCAAAAACTTCCCGGCCTTGTTCAAGCGCCAAAGAGGCTGTGATCAAGGATCCACTCTTTTTTGTGGCTTCCACAACAACGACGCCTTTCGTAAGTCCGCTGATGATGCGGTTACGTATGGGGAAGTTTTTTGGCTCAGGAGGTGTCCCTAAGGGAAACTCCGAGATCACCGCGCCTTCCCGAATAATTTTATCCGCAAGTTTCTTGTTGGATGCAGGATAGGTGACATCTATCCCTGTACCCAACACGGCAATTGTGAATCCTCTTCCGGCCAAGCAACCCCAGTGGGCAGCGGAGTCTATTCCCCTGGCCATGCCACTTACAACACCCAAACCCCTTCTTCCAAGTCCCTGTCCAATCTTTTCAGCGGATTTTATACCATAAGGGGTGGGATGCCTTGACCCCACCACGCCAATAAAAATTGCATTTTGAGGGATGTTCTTGCCCTTGAGGTACAAGAGAATCGGCGGATCATGAATTTCTCTGAGTGCCACTGGATAACCCGGATCAAGAAAAGGAATGATTCTGGCACCAGATTCTTCAACACGCCTAAGCTCCGTGGAAGGGTCCGTGCCTAATTTCATTTCTACAATATTCCGGGCAGCATCGTTTCGAACGCCCTCCACCTCTGTTAGTTCCGAGAGGCTTGCCTGAAATATCTGCTCAGGACTATCGAACTTATCTAATAAATTCTTGCAGGCGACATTCCCGAGGCCTGGAGTCATTTGCAGGGCAAGCCAACCGCATTTTTCATCAGACCAGATTTTCATGCTTCTTCAACAGGGTGAGTCCCCTGCCTCTCCCATAAAATAACGGAAGCGCAAGTTCGTATTATTCAGGGCAGAATATGGCGGGAGAATAAACCAGAGGAGAAAAGAATAGTCAAGATCTTTTTCTGAAAGGGCTTCTTCCGGCGAACGCTATTCAGTGGGACAGGTGGGTATCCTGGTAAAGAGGTCAGGCGTCTCTACCCAAGAAAGCCCCTTGACGTAAGTCCCAATGAGAAACTCTTCATTTGCAGAAATCACGATGGCGGTGGATGTATCTGGCCGCGATTCCAAAACCATGATGGTCCCAATCGGTATGTCAGGCAGAATGACGCTCCGTGGTTTGCTTATATAGTCCATTTTTCCTTTTACTGGATCGCGAATTATGTGTGTTCTCACCACCTGAAATATGTTCCCTCGCCGGACCCCATCGTTAAAACCATGATCAAGGAAGACGATCCTGTTGGTGGCAACAAGCGTGCGTTGATCCTGAGCCGCAACGATGTTTCCAACTAATGGCTCATCTAAGGATATGGGTTGCACACACTGGGATATGGGCTCATAAGGAAGGACCAGATCACCCACATTGAGTTCCCTAAAGTACTCTTCGATTCTCGCTTGATATACACCTTCCTTCTTATAAAACTCACCACCACCAAAGCCCACGCCCACTTTTTCTTCCACAACCACCCTTCCGAGAACGGAAAGGATATAGCCGATCTTTTCCCCGGTTATGGGGTGCTTTATTAAAGGGGAGGACTTACATATGTTGAACTGATCTCCAGGTTTAGCAACTTTCCCGTTGTTGAGATGAAGAAAGATCGTTTCGCCCTGGGATAGGAGTTTCCTGCCACTTTCAGAAGCGAGGACAAAGCCCCACGGATCCGCTTCTTTTACAGAGAGGTGTCCGATTGCCTGCACGTTGGTGAGACCAGAGACATCGATACCCGTCACCACAGGAGCGGTTACGGGTTTGGGTTCCTCTGCTTTCTTGACCGCTATCTCTTTTCCCACCTTTTCTGCTTCAGCTCTTCTCACGGGAACGCCTTCCAGGAGGGTAACCAAATCTCCTGGTTTGAGAAGATGAGGGTTGGTGATAAAGGGGTTCATCTGCCAGAGTTTGGGCCAGAGATTGGGATCACCGTAATACTTTTCACAGATGTCCCATAATGTATCCCCCTTTTGGACAACGTGTGTCTGGGGCTGTGCCCAAGTGAAAGAGGGACTAAAGATGCAAATAGCAAAAAGGAAGATCAGAGTGACTAGAATAACTTTTTTTATTCTGTTCATGTTTTATACACATCCTAATGCATAAAATTTTAGTTAAGTTTTACTATTTTTACCTCTATTTGTCAAGTAGGTTTAAACCTTATTTAGCTGAACTGAGCAATTTGAAGTGAAAAGGAGTTTAAGGATATTTATGTTAACTGTGGCTTCCCAAAGAATGTATGTATCCCCCACAGAACGCCATCGGGGTCTTTGCCTGGTCATTTTTTTGAGGCAAGAGAGGGCTGGAACTTGGCTGATGGCGTTGAGGTGGGATATGGATATGGGCATACTTCCATCTTCGTGAAATGGCGCAGAAGGCCAAATATGGATAAGAGTGGGTCAAAATAAAGGAATAAAAATTTCAGGCTTGGGTATCCTTTGAATCTTTTTCTCTGACAAAAGCTGAAGGCCCAACGACTATATGGATCCCGTTATCCAACTTTATGATATAGAATTCAAAACGGGAGTCTGTCCTCTCGGCAATCATGCCTTTGACACCCTTGTATCCCTTTGTCATCACGATCTTGGTTCCTGATTCAAGCATATCTTCTCTCCACAACCCTATATAGCGCAGGTTTTGTTCCCTGTCAAAGTGAGCCTGGCAAAGGGATTTCCCCATTTGACCATTGGTCCTTGATTCATTATATTTTCCTTTTAAGAAATTGACGTCCCTCTTGGGTTGCCGCCCCGTCAATGTCAAAGCCGTGCTTCTACTGAACTGGGAGGCGTAGACAGGCGTTGGCAGGCTAGGCAGGCGTCTGTCCCAAAGGCGGATATCTGGGTGATTACGTAGGCAGAAAGGTGAGCCGTATGATCGACATCTCCACAATTGATTATTCAAAATTTGACAGGCCTGAAATTCTGATGATGTTGTTTCATCCTCGCCCCGAATGGCCCATTTCAGAAGGTGGTAGGGAAGGCAAAGATATTTTGATTCCCGTGGAGACGGATGTGGTGGTGGGGGGCAGATTACACGTCTCTGGGAAATCCAATCCCAACATCTTGTTTTTCCATGGAAACGGGGAGATCGTAGCAGACTATGACGACCTTGGAAGAGTCTATGTCCGTAGCGGCATGAACTTCCTGCCTGTGGATTATCGAGGATACGGGCGCTCCACAGGGACACCCACAATCACAAACATGATGCGTGACGCCCATGTGATATTTGACCATGTTTTGAGTTGGCTTTTGGACAATGGGCATGAGGGACCTCTCATTGCGATGGGTAGATCATTGGGCAGTGCCTCTGTTCTGGAGCTTGCTGCACACTATGGGAATCAGATAGATGGTCTTGTCATAGAGAGTGGTTTCGCCTACGCCAGCCCTCTTTTTGAACTCCTTGGCATCAACATGGAGGTTTTGGGACTCCGAGAGGAGGAGGGCTTTAGCCATTTGGAAAAGATTCGTCGTTTTGACAAACCCACACTGATCATTCATGCGGAGCAAGATCATATTATCCCTTTCTCCGAAGGTCAGGCCCTCTACGAAGCAAGTCCTGCCGGGGGGAAAAAACTGCTTATGATTCCCGACGCCAATCACAATGATATATTCCTGAGGGGCATGGGGGAATACTTGGCGGCCATAAAGGATTTATCAAATGAGGTAAGTAGCAAGATTGAGAGGTAACTTGAAAAGCAAAGTCGAGGGCTTCCTTGACTTTTTCCATTTCGTAGTTACTCGTGTAATAAAAGAATCGCTGCGTTTGGCCTGAATGGGAATGGCCTTGCGGTGGAAAGGAGTAGAGTCATGGCATATACTTGTAAGAATTGTGGTGCGGTAGCGGAGGAGCCGGGACATTTGTGCAACCCCTGCGGGGATGCGAGCAAGTGCGGTTTTTGTGGCGCTCCGCAAGTTGATCCCTCCCATATGTGCAAGGATAAACTGGCAGCCATGAAATATGTCTGTTCCAGTTGCGGAAGAGTGGCTATGGAGGAGGGTCATCTTTGTAAACCCTCTGCCATTACCTAAGGTCTGGTCTAAAAAGTCAAAGGTGGCAGGTGATAGGGCGTTTGCCCAGGGGATGATACCTGCCGCCTTTTCTTGTGCTTTTCAAAGAGGCGAGAGTGCTAATCTGCCCCAATACTTTGTTTGGAGCATTCTGGCACTTAGGGTCCGCTAAATGGCACTTCTCTTTTTAGCAGTTGGAGATAAAAAAGAAGCAAAGATATAGGTTGGCAGTAAACGCTTAGATTATAGGACAAAGACTATCTGCCAGATAACTCCATCTCAAAGTCTTTGATATACTGGGCGATCAAGACACCGAGATAGATGCACACATTTCCTTCTATACAGGCGTCCGCGTCCTTTTTGTCTAGAAAGGCATGACGTTTATGTTCTCCCTTTTCAAAACTGACGACCCATGCGTTTTTCCCCGGATCGAATTCGAGTCCTAGAGAAAGACCGAATTTGGTAATTTCGGGATACATCTCTATAAGCTTTTTCTCTAGTTGAACTTCTGAATATCCCATAAAGACCCCCTTTCTAGGCTACCCCCAATTCTCTATAGGCATCTCGTTGATGGCGCATTTCGCATCCATCGAGTTCAGGGCTCGTTCCATCCCACGATGTTACCGCTCTTGTCAAATGAGACAAATCCCCCATAGATGTTGGGGTAGTACCAGAGTGTCTTCACACCCTTGATGACTTTGGTGGGCTCACCGAGGATAGATCGGACTCGTGCTTGTGACATGCCCATTTCAAGCTTGCGCCAATTCATTTTGTTCTGCCAACCGTAGTCAACGGCTGCACCCTTTTTCCGTGACGCAATGCATTCGTTAAGGAGGCCCTCAAGTTCTTCTATTTTTGCCTCAAGCTCCGATATCTTTTGCCGAAGCTGCAAAACCTCATCGCCCTGCGCCTGAATGGGTTGAGAGAAGAGGGCGAGAAGGGCGAGGAGACCCACCATGCCTCTAACTATCAATAGAAAATTGGATCGTTTCATTTCGCCTCCATGTATCACTTTGAAATTGGGGCTTTTGGGAAAAATCACCCGGTTTTTCAGTATGGCATGAACAAAAATGCGTCAGTCAGCCTATCTTCGTTGATTAGGTTTAAAGTAAACAATTATGGTGTTTTCTTATAATTTCAAGGCAAATTATCATAAAAGAATGCCTGGAGCAAGGGATCTGAGCCGTCCCTGATCCACCATCAAGGCATCATCTGCCATTCGACAAGCCGTTCGACAAGCCGTTCGACAGGCCGTTCGACAGGCTCACGGTCCTGAGCAAAGTCGAAGGACTCACGGTCCTGAGCAAAGTCGCAGGGCTGCGTTGCCTTCGATCGCTCCTTCTTGCGGGGTATTGGTCTATACGCCTGTCGTCGCTCCTCGGCGCCTTACATCTAATACCTTGTTGGTGATCAGGAATACTGGATAAGCTGCTGATTTTAGTGTTGACTCCTAAAATTGACGGTGGATTTGGGGCCGTACCATATTTATGAGATGAGCAAATCAGATTTTGCCCTGTGAGAAGCTGTTTATTCTATTAGCGGTTAGCAGAGTTGTAAGCAGAAATGAATTCATCCATGATCTCTCTGAGCGCCCCATGGACATCTGCCACATCGCTACTGTAGTTGATTTCTTGCCTCTGCCAAGTGGTGGCAAAAAATCTGAGGGCAGGCTTTCTCTTCAGAAAGGCCTGTTGGCGGGCTTTCACCACAATGAAGTTGACGCTGAGGCGCGTATCTGCGACTTCTATTTCATCAATATTTATAGAGATATCCAAACGGGCCATAGGATAACTCCCCGTTAATCTGAAGTTGTTATATTCTCTCTCGGATAATAGTTTAATCCCCGCCTTAATAAGCTGTCGCTCCGTGGTTCTGCGTATTTGGGCAGCGGCAATTCCTTTTTCCTCGGTTTCTGGGCTAAGGGGCTCTACCTGTAGATAGACGCTTTTTAGGCCACCAAGAATAGGGCCGAACGGTTGTCCATCAGCCGCAAACGAGACAGAACTTATGTTTACCGAGATTAAGAAAGCCACCATGACCAAGACAAATGCGGTCCGTTGATAAGCCTTCATGAGTCAAACCTCCTTTTTTTCGAAACCCCGCCCCCCCGGCTCCTACCAGCCCGGGACGGGCAAATCAACGAGTTGCAGGAGTAAATATCACATTGTTCGAAGCGACACAGATGTTAAGATTGGAGCCCATGAAAACATCTGATGCATATTATGCCCTATTCCTTCATATTCATCAAGGCGACTGAACGGGTCATTCCATGGCCTTGAGCACTTCACTGATTTGTGAATGGTTCATGTATCCTTCATCAACCAGAATGGTGCCGATGAACCTATGCTTCTTCTTCTCCACATTCTCCGTAACCTGGATTTCCAATGCTTCCCGGATCTGTTCGGGGCTAACAAAGCCTTTTTCCACCGCTACGATTCCAAAACGTCTTTCCAGTTGCTCTGTCTCCATCTCATGCTCTGCCTTTTTCTGTTGTGGAAACTAAGTCAGTTACCTTACAAGATGCTCCAATGCGCTTGGCAAGTTGACCTTCCCAAGATGATCCAAAGACAAAGGTCGGCCGTTTGCACATCTCCATTGCTCCCCCCATATCCTTAGGCGTCGTTCAAAAAACCCCATCTCTTTTTTGGAGATGGGGTCATGAGACGCCATCTATGAGAACTTGTAATTTTATTGCTGGTGCGAGAGAGGGGATTTGAACCCCTACACCCGAAGGTACTGGATCCTAAATCCAGCGCGTCTGCCAGTTCCGCCACTCTCGCACAAAAAAAATCTGGGACCAAAGGATCTGATCTTGTTACAGTTTCGGTCAAGAAATATTCTCATGGTTTTTTCAGGATGTGTCAAGGGATAACGGAGGGGCTGAATCTCTGTTCAAAATCCTCTATGTAAGTCCTAATAAGGCCTTCGTCTGCGAAACTGTAATAGGTGTTGTTCCCTATAATCACGTGGTCGAGTACCTGGATCATCAGAAGTTGGGACGCCCATACCAGATCTCTGGTCAGTTTTCGGTCTTCAATGGAAGGGGCTGGATCTCCAGATGGATGATTATGGACGAAGACCAAGGCCGCCGCTGAATTTTCTAAAGCCAGGGTGACCACCTCCCGGGGATAGATGGCACTACCCGTTAGCCCGCCGAGGAAGACGTCATGGTCAGAGATCAATTCGTTCTTGCGGGTAAGAAAGAGGACCTTGAAAACTTCCCTTTTTAAATCACGCATGGCATGAAACAAATAGTCGAAAACCGCCCTTGAGGAACCGAAAAAGGCCTTTCCCTTTGCCCGGTCCTTGAGATACCTCCTAGCAACCTGGTGAACAAGATTCAAATAGAGGGCATTTTTGGGGCCGATTCCCTTGATATCCATCAGTCTTTCTTTGGGTGCGGAGAGGACACCAGAAAGGTTTCCGAACTTTTTCAAGGCTTCCCTGGCTTGGGGCTTCACATCCCTTCTGGGGGTCCCCAGGGTGAGAAGAAACTCCACCACCTCTTCGTCTGAAAATCTCTCGAGGCCGGCCTCTGCAAATTTGTCCCGCAATCTCTGTCGGTGGCCTTCCCCTTTTTTTTGCCAGTCTTGCTTGTCCATGTGGATAGCATGGTGTAATGGAGGCGTATGTGCCTGTTTGGAATTGGAAAACCTTGATCCATTGAAGCATACAATCTTCGCCGGTTGTAGTCAATCCACGGAAGATTGACCTGATCCACTATCAAGGCATCATCTGCCATTCGACAAGCCGTTCGACAGGCCGTTCGACAAGCCGTTCGACAGGCTCACGGTCCTGAGCAAAGTCGAAGGACTCACGGCCCTGAGCAAAGCCGAAGGGCGGCGTTGCCTTCGATCGCTCCTCCCTCCAGGGCGTAGGCCCTCCGGGCCGGAGGCCTTGCGACGTATTACTCGATACGCCTCAGTCGTCGCTCCTCGGCGCCTTGCATCTAATACCTTCCTGGTGATCAGGAATTCTCCAAAACCTACCGATTTCAGAATTAATAAGTTGATTTCCCGGTGGATTTGGGGATTATGAGGAGATTGCTTTGTCTTTGCGGCAGAAAATATCTGCTACTTTTTGCAGATTCGAGTATAAATGGATATAATAGATTCGGTTTGATAATTAAAAGAGCGATAAAAAGGATGCTGAATTCATGTTTCTACTGAAAATTCTATTTTTTCTCATGGTCTCTCTCATTTACCAACTCATCCTCACTGAGGGTGCCTGGGCATGGGGGCCAGCCATACATACCGTAATTGGCTGCACAATACTGGATGAATTGAGCCACATATTTCCTCCTGTTGCCAGGGTTATCCAGCTGTTTCCAATGGAGTATCTCTATGGGAGTCTGTCGGCTGATTTTTTTGTGGGCAAGGGGCAAAAGCATAAAGATGGTCACTCCCATAACTGGGACACAGGTTTCAGATTCTTTGAGGGAGCAGGCGATGATAGGGAGGCAGCGTACGCATATGGGTTCCTTTCTCATCTAGCGGCGGATGTGGTGGCTCACAATTACTATGTGCCCAAGCTCATTCACAGTGTATCCGCATGGAAGCGGATGGGGCATATCTATGTGGAGGCGAAGGCAGATCAGTATGTCGGCCCCGTTTATACAAGAATTGCAAGGGATCTGTTGAGCAGGGAGGAGTTGGGTTGTGAT
>JASFEQ010000142.1:0-9571 GCA_050124735.1 Desulfobacteraceae bacterium
CCATGGCCATAAAGGATGCGGGGTTTAAGCCTGAAGACATTGATTATATCAATGCTCATGGGACATCCACAAAGCTCAATGACGAATCAGAGAACAAGGCCGTGAAGGCTGTCTTCGGAGAGCATGCCTATAAACTGGCCATAAGCTCCACCAAATCCATGACTGGACATCTCCTTGGGGGAGCAGGGGGGATTGAGGCCGTATATACGGTTTTGACCATAAACCGCGGCATGGTGCCTCCCACCATAAACTATGAGACGCCTGACCCCCTGTGCGACTTGGATTATGTCCCTAACGTGGCCAGGAAGGCGAAAGTGAGGGTAGCCATGTCCAACTCATTCGGATTTGGAGGCACCAACGCCTCTCTGGTTTTTAAGGCTTTTGAGCCATAAGGAGCCATCGAGAGTTGCCGAATGGGTGTCCTTGAATTCGCTTTGGTCCCGGCTGGTGCTGTCTCAAGCGGAGAGCGGGCCTGTCATTTCTGACTCCTACCGAAAGATTGTGGATCCCCAGCTCTTTTTGAGGGCAGCTCAGACACATTGTTGAGGGCGTTATTTTGGAGATAGATTTGCAAAGGCTGGATTCCGAAGTGGCAGAGGCCATTCGCGCGGAAATTGATCGGGAAAAACAGACCCTGGTCATGATTGCCTCGGAAAATTATGCTTCGCGTGCTGTCATCGAGGCTCAGGCCAATGTGATGACCAACAAGTATGCGGAAGGATATCCGGACAAAAGGTATTACGGTGGCTGCGAATATGTGGACATTGTGGAAAAACTGGCCATTGACAGGGCGAAAAAGCTATTCGGAGCAGAGTATGTGAATGTGCAACCCCATTCCGGTTCCCAGGCAAACATGGCCGTTTACCTCTCCTTTTTGAAGCCTGGGGATACCATTTTGGGTATGGATCTCTATCATGGTGGACATCTGACCCATGGCAGCTCTGTCAGTTTTTCAGGGATGCTATTCAAGGCCGTATCATATGGCGTGGACGCAAAAACCCAGCGCATAGATTATGACCAAGTCAGTCAACTGGCAGACAGGTACAAACCCAAGATGCTTATTGCGGGAGCAAGTGCTTATCCCAGAATTATAGATTTCCACAGATTCAAGGAGATTGCCAGCGGGGTTGGCGCCTATCTGATGGCTGACATGGCACACATTGCGGGGCTGGTGGCTGCAGATCTACATCCCTCTCCGGTGGGTTGTGCAGAGTTTGTAACTTCCACAACCCATAAGACCCTCAGGGGCCCTAGGGGCGGGCTCATATTGACCGAGGAGAGATATGGCCAGACCATGGATAGGGGTGTCTTCCCCGGTATCCAGGGTGGCCCTCTTATGCACATCATAGCTGCAAAGGCAGTATCTTTTGGAGAGGCCTTGAGGCAGGAATTCAAGGATTATCAACAGCAGGTGGTGAGCAATGCAAAGGCATTGGCCGGGGGACTGAAAGAATATGGTTTTCATCTGGTATCAGGTGGCACCGATAATCATTTGATTCTCATGGATTTGACCTCGAGTGGAATTACCGGGCTTAAAGCAGAGAGTGCCCTTGGTAAGGCTGGCATTGCTGTGAACAAGAACACCGTCCCCTTTGACAAGCGGGGTCCCAAGGTGACCAGCGGTTTGAGGATAGGCACGCCGGCGATTACGACCCGGGGCATGCAAGAGCCGGAGATGACGATTATCGCAGAACTGATCAAGCGGGTGTTGGAAAACCCCACAGATGAAGGTGAGTTACGGGATGCGCGATCTGCGGTGGGTGAACTCTGTGCGCGATTTCCAGTTTATGAATTCCTTAATCACTAACTTTAAGCACTTTGGCCCATGTTAATAATTTTCAAAACCCACCAGCTGAGCTGGTGTTATAGTTAATCTTTGCTAGTGAAATAATTATTCAATATAGGGCTTGGCAAAGGAACTGGGTTGTGCCCATGTGAGGCCACGCCCCTTTTCTCAAGGCCATATCCTCACTTCGCCCCCCTGTGGGCGTAATGAAAGCCGGGTCTGTTGGTCGGAGAGCTTTAATGATTCGTTTTATGGCACCAACCTTAGGCACTTTAGTTCATTTTAGTTCACTTTAGTCACTTAACTGATACCATGAACGAAAAGGTTATATTACATACACAGAGAGAAAAAGAAGGCGTTGATTCATCAAGGCCTTCCTGGCCTGAGTATTTCATGGCTATAACCAAGATGGTGGCCAGGAGAACGACTTGCCTCCGAAGGGGGGTGGGTGCCATCCTGGTGAAGGACAAAAGGATTCTGGCTACGGGTTATAATGGAGCCCCCGCAGGGCTGAAACATTGCGCAGAGGTAGGCTGTATGAGGGAGGATTCTTCCATTCCTTCTGGAACCAGGCACGAACTGTGCCGAGGGCTCCATGCGGAACAGAATGTGATCATTCAGGCTGCCTACCATGGTATTGCCATAAAAGGAGCGACTCTTTACTGTACGAACAAGCCCTGCGTGATCTGTTCCAAGATGATTATCAATGCAGGGATAAAGAACATATATTACGAGGAGGGGTATAATGATCCACTTTCCGACCAGATGTTCGCCGAAGCTGGTCTTGAGGTCTCGAGGTTGCGCTTATGAAATGCCCATATTGTTCCAAAATAGATAATAAAGTTATAGACTCCCGGTTGAGTAAAGATGGCAGAATGATCCGCAGACGGCGGGAATGTATCGCATGCGAGAGACGGTTCACCACCTATGAAAAGCTGGAAGAAGTGCTCCCGATGGTCATCAAGAAAGATGCGAGACGCGAGGCATTTAATCGGGAAAAGATCATAGGGGGGATGAAGCTGGCATGTCAGAAGTTGCCCATTAGTATCAATCAGATTGAGGAGTTTGTGGACTCCCTGGAGCTCTACTTCCAGGAAATCGGACATAAGGAGATTGAAAGCAAGGATATCGGGGAGAGGGTCATAAACAAGTTGAAGGAATGGGATGAGGTGGCCTACGTCCGGTTTGCCTCTGTCTACAGGCAGTTTAAAGATATCAATGAATTCATGGCGGAACTGGAAGAGATTCTCAAAAGCAGAAGGGAAGGGGAAAAGCCCTAGACATCATTTCTTCAAACTGTATCGATTGTCCCTCTGCATGCTCAAGGCATCATAATTGAAATCAGGATCCATCCCTTCTGCAGGTATTCCCATTGTGCGTACCCCATTGCTTATTCCCTAGGAAACGTCACGTGCTTTTACAAAACCCTCAACAAACCTGAAGGCGGCACAAGGGTTTCATTGTCATTGAGTGTGTTAGACGAGAAATTTATGAGGGCGGCTCTTCGCCAAGCCAGAAAGGGTTTGGGGCGAACGTCGCCCAACCCGGCCGTAGGGGCGGTCATTGTTCGCAATGGTAAGATCATTGCATCTGGTTACCATAAGAGGGCCGGGTCGAACCATGCCGAGGTAGAGGTCCTGGCAAAGATAGGGGGAAAAGGAAAGAAGAATGATACCCTGTATGTGACCTTAGAACCATGCAATCATCATGGAAGAACGCCCCCGTGTACTGAGGCCATACTAGGCAGTGGGATCAAGAAACTGGTCGTTGGGACAAAAGATCCGAATCCAAAGGTCTCAGGTGGCGGATGTGAATTACTGGCCGAACAGGGCGTTGAAGTCAGGACTGGGATCCTTGAGGCGCAATGCAGACGACTCAATGAGACCTTTTTGAAGTTTGCTACTACAGGTCGGCCCTTTGTGGTTGCCAAATCAGCCTTAACCATGGATGGGTGGTCAGCCACGGCAACAGGTCATTCTCGCTGGGTAACCAATGAGCAATCGCGGCAGTTCGTTCACCGACTCAGGGATAGGTTAGATGGGGTTTTGGTTGGTGTGGGAACTGTATTGGCAGACAACCCCGTGTTGACCACGCGTCTCAAGAGGGGGGTGGGAAGGGATCCTGTTCGGATTATTGTAGATACGGACCTTAGCATTCCTGATGAAGCGAAAGTGCTGAACAGCGACTCCTCTGCACTGACGCTTGTGGCTGTTGGCCCTGATGTTCCACCTCAGCGCCTAAGGAAAACAGAAAGAAACGGGGTTATGATCCTCACCTGCCCAACAAAAGAGGGCGGGATTGATCTTGCCGCGTTGATGGATATCTTAGGAGGTATGGACATCACCTCCCTTCTGGTGGAAGGCGGTTCCGCCATCATGGGTTCCATGATTCGCCAGAGCCTGGTTGATAAGTTCTATATCTTCAAGGCACCAAAAATCCTGGGCGGAAATGACGGTATCCCCATGGCCTCAGGACCCGGCCCCCGGAATATGAACGGCTGTCTGAGGCTAAGGGATGTCAAGGTGAGGCGATTTGGGGATAATATATTAGTCAGGGGTTATCCTGCGTATTAGAAATTGATCAGGTCTGTTGCACGGACAGTATCATATGTTTACAGGATTGGTGGAAGGAATAGGTGACGTTAAAGAGATCCAACGTGTGCGGGAGGACATGAGACTAATCATTCTGCCTCAATTTGATATGTCGGATTCTCGGGAGGGGGACAGCATTTCTGTGAACGGGGTATGCCTTTCCATTGCTGACATACAGGGAGGCCCCTTCTCTATGGATGTATCTGGTGAGACCATGTCCCGAACTACCATGGGCCAGCTAAAACCAGGCGATGAAGTGAATTTGGAAAGGGCCCTCCGTTTGGGAGACCGTTTGGGGGGACATTTGGTATCCGGGCACGTGGATGGTGTGGGCAAAATTTTGAAGAAGGAGCAAAAGGAGAGATCTTGGCTCCTCAGAGTAGGGATTGATGAGGCCTTGGCAAGGTATACCATTGAAAAGGGATCCATTGCCGTGGAAGGCATAAGCCTGACCATAAATGATTGCCAAGATACCTATTTTGAAGTTAATATTATTCCACACACCGCTCGGGAAACCACCATTTTGAAAAAAAGGGTGGGTGATCTGGTGAATATAGAAACAGATATGATAGGAAAATATGTGGACAAGTTCTTTCAAAAGCAGAGCGCACCTCCAGGAGAAAAAGGATCCTCTCGGATAAATGAGGAAATGTTAAGAAAATACGGATTTGGTGATTAACTGAGATGCCCATCGCAAGAATTGAAGACGTTTTGCAAGACCTTAAAGAGGGGAAAATGATCATCCTCGTTGATGACGAGAACAGGGAAAACGAGGGCGATCTGACCATGGCCGCTGAAAAGGTGACCCCAGAGGCCATCAACTTCATGGCCAAACATGGGCGTGGACTTATTTGCCTCTCTTTAGCCCCAGAGATCGTGGAACAATTGAATCTCCCGTTGATGGTCTATGATAATCGTTCCCCTTTCAAGACCGCATTCACCATCTCCGTGGAGGCACGGCATGGTGTTACAACGGGCATTTCTGCAGCGGATAGGGCACATACCATACTCACCGCTGTGGCTGATGATGCCCGACCCGAAGACCTGGTTCAGCCTGGCCATGTCTTTCCCTTGAGGGCGCGGCGTGGGGGTGTGCTTTTCCGGACCGGTCAGACGGAGGGGTCAGTGGATCTGGCCCGTCTCGCCCGTCTGAAGCCTGCAGGGGTCATCTGTGAGGTTATGAATGACGATGGCACCATGGCTCGTCTGCCAGATCTGGAGAAGTTTGCCCAGAAACATGAACTCAAGATTGCCACAGTCGCAGACGTCATTGCTTATCGGATGAGAAAGGAAAGTTTTGTTCACCAAGCCGCTGAGACCATTTTGCCGACCCCTTTTGGAAATTTTAGGGCCCTCGCCTTTGTTAATGACATAGATGATTATGAACATTTGGCCTTGGTCAAAGGCGAAATTGATTCAGAGAAAGTGGTCCTGGTGCGGGTTCATTCTCAATGTCTAACTGGGGATGTCTTTGGATCCTTTCGTTGTGACTGTGGAGCGCAACTGCAAAAGGCCATGGAATTGGTCCAAAAGGAAGGCCTGGGGGTTATCTTGTATATGCAACAGGAGGGCAGGGGCATAGGCCTGGCCAATAAGCTAAAGGCGTATGCCCTACAGGACAAGGGAAGAGATACCGTGGAGGCCAACGAAGAGCTCGGTTTTGAGGCCGACCTGAGGGATTACGGGGTTGGTGCGCAGATACTCGTTGCGCTAGGTGTTAGAAAAATGAAATTGATGACCAATAACCCCAAAAAGATTATTGGATTGGAGGGGTATGGACTGGAGGTGGCCGAGCGGGTCCCTATTGAATCGGAGCCTAGAGCAGAGAATATGAATTATCTCTTGACCAAGTGCCAAAAGCTGGGGCACCTGATGAAGATGGGTGTGGAGGATTAATTAGGTGGCTGTTTTTCAACGTGATTTGCTCCAGTTTTCCAGCTGCAAATGGGTGATTCCATACTGTTAGACAATAAATTAGAAGAAGGGAGTGCTTATGCCCAAGATTCTGGAAGGTAAGATTTCGGCAGAAGGTTTCCGTTTTGCCATCGTTGTCAGCAGGTTTAATGAATTTATCAGTTCAAAGCTGGTTGAAGGAGCCGTGGACGCCCTAAACCGTCATGGAGCCAACGACGAGCAAATCTCTCTGATTAGGGTGCCCGGGAGTTTCGAGATTCCACTGGCGGCACAAAAACTTGCGGAGGGAGGACAATACGACGCTGTTATTTGCCTGGGCGCCGTGATCAGGGGGGCAACACCCCATTTTGAGTACGTGGCAGCAGAAGTATCCAAGGGAATTGCCACAGTAGCCCTTGAAACCAAGACCCCAGTCACCTTTGGCATACTGACCACAGATAGTCTAGAGCAGGCCATTGAAAGAGCAGGCACCAAAGCGGGAAATAAGGGCTGGGATGCTGCCATGGCAGCCATGGAGATGGTGAATCTCTTCAAAGAGCTGGGATAATTCACCCTTCGTTCAAAACCACCACCAGCCTTCACCTCTCCCATTGACCTTCTCGGACCGTTTTCAAGATAAAAAATGGGTTCAAGACGCAGGGCCAGAGAATTGGCCATAAAGGTTCTTTTTCATCTGGAATTTACTCCCGGGGATCCCGAGGACGTATTCCAACTCATCTGTGAAAACTTCGGCTCTTCCAAATCCATCAAATCTTTTTCCAAAGAGCTGGTTCTCGGGGTTTGTGCCAAGAGAAAAAAACTGGATCAGTTGATCAGCGGCGCTTCAGAGCACTGGCGACTGGAAAGGATGTCAAGGGTCGATAGAACGATCTTGAGACTGGGCGCATTTGAAATCCTGGTCATGAAGGATATACCCCCCAAGGTTTCTATTGATGAAGCGGTTGAACTCGGTAAGATGTTCGGAACCGAGGATTCGGGAAGTTTTATCAACGGCGTGCTTGACAATATCTACAATAATCTGAAGCAGGAAGATGCCCTTGAAAAGAATGATTTGAAAGGCAATGAAACTTGATTTACGATTTTCTGATCGCCCCTTAGAGAGTCTTTGGTGTGAGGCTGTGGCTGCCCTTGTTTTTCAAGGCCCCGATTTGACAGAGGGAGCGCTTTTCGGACTGAACGAAAAAATGGCGGGATTTTTGTCCGATCTGCAAGAGAAAGGATTTTGGACCGGCAGCAGAGGGGAGACCGTTCTTCTCGCCTCCCAGGATGCGATCAGGGCAGAAAAAATTTTGCTGAAGGGGCTGGGAGAGAGCACGAATTATGACGTGCAGCTCCTAGTGAGCCATATTAGAGAGGTGGGTACCACATTCAATAAGATGGAAATCAAGGAATTTGGTATCCATATCCCGGTTTTACAAGGATCAGAAGAGGACCAGGCTTCTCATCTAGAGATATGCGCGCGCCAGGTGGCCAATCCTTTTTTTCAGAATCATCGAGGAGAATCTGATTTCGTACTAAAAATCATTTTTTCTGTTGAGGACTGCACAGATGAAATCCTGGGCCCTGTAGCAGGAAGACTTCGGGAATACTTTGATTTGCAGGTTGATTTCTCTGTTGTGATTGACCTTGAGACTGAGAACCAAATCGATACCATCTGAAAAGGCAATGAAAACAATGAAATACAACCCATCTGAACTGGAAAAGAGATGGCAGGCTTATTGGGAAAAGGAAGGTCTTTTCAAGGTTGTGGAAGACCCTGAGAAGGAGAAGTATTATCTGCTTGAGATGTTCCCTTACCCTTCGGGAAAGATCCATATGGGTCACGTGAGGAATTACACCATCGGGGATGTGGTGGCTCGGTACAAGAGGATGCGTGGAAAGAATGTCCTTCATCCAATGGGTTGGGATGCCTTTGGACTCCCCGCAGAAAATGCAGCCATTGAGAATGAGACCCATCCCGCCAAGTGGACCTATGCGAATATAGAATCCATGAAAACTCAGCTCAAGAGGATGGGTTTCAGCTATGATTGGGACCGTGAACTGGCCACCTGTGATCCAGAATACTATCTTTGGGAGCAACTCATCTTTCTCAAGATGTATGAAAGAGGTCTGGCCTATAAGAAAAGGACGTTCGTGAACTGGTGTGAGAGCTGTCAGACGGTTTTGGCTAAAGAGCAGGTTGAAAATGGGTGTTGCTGGCGGCACACGGACCAGGAGGTCAAACTCAAGGAGATGGATAGCTGGTTTTTTAGGACAACAGAATATGCCGAGGAAATCCTGGAACACTCTGACAGGCTTCCCGGATGGCCCGAGCGTGTTCTGACCATGCAAAAGAACTGGATCGGAAAGAGTTTCGGAGCCATCATCCGTTTCCCCATAGTGGACTCTGAGGAGGTCATCGAAGTATACACGACAAGGCAGGATACCGTGTACGGGGCCACCTTCATGTGTTTTGCCCCGGAGCACCCCATGATCAAGGAAATTACTCAGGGGCAGCCTCAAGAGAAGAAGGTGCTCGCCTTTATCGAGCGGACCTTGAAGGTAGATAGCTATATCCGAGCAGCCGACTTTACGGTGAAGGAGGGTATATTTACCGGGCGGTACTGTTTGAATCCTGTGACCGAGGAGAAAATTCCCATCTACGTGGCCAACTTTGTGCTTTTTGATTATGGGACTGGGGCCATCATGGCCGTTCCGACCCATGACCAGCGGGACTTTGAGTTTGCCAAGAAGTATGATCTGCGCCTCAGGGTGGTCATACAACCACCTGGCGAGGAACTGAGTGAGGAGACCATGACCGAGGCGTATGAAGAAGAGGGTATCCTGGTCAATTCCGGCCCCTTTAATGGGCAGCGCAACTTGTCTGCTTTGGACAGCATCGCTGAATACCTGGAATCAAAAGGGATGGGCTACAAAACGGTGAACTTCAGGTTGAGGGATTGGAACATCTCGAGACAGAGGTATTGGGGGGCGCCCATTCCCGTTGTCTACTGTGACAAATGCGGGACAGTCCCCGTCCCCGAGGAGGATCTTCCCGTAATTCTCCCCCTTGATCTTGAGATGAGGCCCAATGGTGGCTCCCCCCTGCCTTTTGAGCCTTCCTTTTATGAGGCCTCATGTCCCGGGTGCAAAGGCCTTGCCAGAAGAGAGACTGACACGATGGATACCTTTGTTGAGTCTTCCTGGTATTTTGATCGCTATGCCAGTCCAGATTTTGATCAGGGCCCCGTCGATCCGAAGAGAGTGGACTACTGGATGCCCGTGGACCAGTATATCGGTG
>JASFEQ010000143.1:0-9568 GCA_050124735.1 Desulfobacteraceae bacterium
GTTTCACAAGTTTTTCATAGACCTTTTCATGAGGGGGTATGTCGAGGAGTGCAAAAAATCGTTCTTTAATGCTTTTGTCTAGTTCAGGCGTTTCCGCTGCTTTTTCACCGCTCGGAGGAACAGTTTGTTCCGGTTGACCCAATTGAAATGAGGGATCCAAAGATTCCCGACCAAGACTGAAGGCCTCTTTAATACGGGGCAGGAGGTTTGACGCAGAGCTGTCAAAGTCATAGACGGAAAGCACCTCTTTGGCTGTCCTTTCTCTGTTCTTTTCGGTTAAGTCTTTGTTTTCAATGAGGAAATCGTGTGAGGCCTTGATGTCTTTCTCTGCCACATCTCCCAGTCTGTAAGTTTTCGGCTTGGTTAAGATATTGGGAAAAAGGGAGACGGCGATGATGAGACTGAGGGCCACAAGGATCAACCATTTTAATCTGTCGGGCCTAAAGACGTCGCCCAGTGGGATGGCGCGTTTCCCTTTGCCAGCGGTATCCCTTTCGGTCCTCGCCGATGATCTCCCCTTTGAAGCGGGCTTTATTTTTGGTTTTTCTGGCATAGAAATAAGTGATTTAAAGTGCCCCTTCGACTGCGCTCAGGGCCTTCGGCTAAAGTGAACTAAAGTGGCTAAAATGCCTACAGTTTAAAAAATAAAGAAATCACGAAAACACGAAAAAGAGTAAAGCCTAAAGGGTGGCATGTAAAATGCCACCCTACACGTAGGGTCGGGTTTTATGCCCGACCACTTGTAAGGTTAGCCACGTCAAGAGACCTTTTCGTGCCCTAATCCGACTTTTACACCTCACTTCTCGCTTTCCATTTTTTCGTAGGCATCGATGATTTCCTGCACCAATGGATGCCTAATCACGTCGTCCCTGGAAAAATATATGAACTTGATCCCTTTGATGTCTTTAAACAGCGCCCTGGCCTCTGTCAAACCGGAGGTTTTTCCCTGAGGCAGATCTATTTGCGTCACATCCCCAGTTATGACGGCTTTTGAACTAAAACCAAGCCTGGTCAAAAACATCTTCATCTGGTCTGATGTGGCATTTTGCGCCTCATCCAAGATCACAAATGCATCGTTTAGCGTTCTGCCCCTCATGAAGGCCAACGGGGCCACTTCGATGACTCCCCTCTGAATCAGACGGGAGGCGCTTTCAAAATCCATCATGTCATGAAGGGCATCATAAAGGGGTCTTAGATAGGGATTGACCTTTTCATACAGGTCACCGGGCAAAAAGCCCAGGTGCTCTCCCGCTTCCACGGCCGGTCTGGCCAGGACAACTCTGTTTACCTCCTTTTTTACCAGGGAGGAGATGGCCATTGCCATGGCCAGATATGTTTTTCCAGTCCCTGCGGGACCGATACCAAAGACAATATCGAATCTCCTTATGCTGTCGATATATCCCTTCTGGTTTATGCTCTTCGGCGTTATGGTTTTTTTGTGGGAAGAGATGTAAACCTTATCTAAGAAGATCTTCTTGAGGTCCGCCGATATGTCACTACTCAGAATTCTTAAGGCATAATCCACATCATTTACATATATGGGGTATTCATTCTTAATAAGTTCATAAAGCTGAAGGAGGACTTTTTCGGCCAGTTCGATCTCCCAGTCGCCCCCCTGGAGGTTTATAGTGTTGCCTCTCACATTGACAGAGAGGCCAATCTTCTTTTCCAGGAGTTGCAGATGGGTGTTGTGCTCGCCGCACAGCATCCCTACCAATTGATTGTCCGGAAAAGTCAACTTTTTATGAATCTGTGAGGCTTCTGGCGCTGAGCTATTTGCCAATAGCTACTCTCCTAACGTTTGCATAATGATCTGGCGTTTCCTGGGTCTGTTATCAAAGTCCAAGAGAACGATTTGCTGCCATGTCCCTAAGGTGAGTTTACCATCTATTACAGGGATGTGCAATGAGGGGCCCAGGAGGGCGGATCGAACATGGGAATAGCCGTTCCCGTCTCCCCACCTTTCATTGTGTTCATAGTACAGATCCTCTGGGGCCATTCTCTCAATCGCCTTTTTTAGATCATTTATCACGCCGGTCTCATATTCGATAGTGGTGAGGGCCGCCGTGGATCCGGGTATGAAAAGTGTCACATGGCCATTGCGGAGGGCAGATCTATGGACCTCTTCTTGCACCTGGGGCGTGAGATCAAGGATGTCCGTTTTGGCGGTGGTTTTCACAGAAATGCTATGTACTTGGATGGGCATGAATCAAAACCTAGGGGATAAGAAGTGAATCGGGTGATCTAATCTAGTTGAGTGAGTCGATCGGAACCATGTACATGGAGCAGTGGAGTATTGGAGTACTGGAGTACTGGGCAGCAAGAGCGGAAAGCTGATTGCTTTTCCTCGGAATCCATTACTTCAACACTCCATTACTCCAAAACTCCAAAAGAAAAACTCCGAGCTTTTCTCTATCACAGGGATGCGTTTCATTCAAGAAAAAGTGAAGCCTTAAAGGGAAGGGTGGCGCTGGCTCTGAGGTGGCATATAAAATGCCACCCTACATCGTAGGGTCGGCCTGCCCTGGCGCGACGTATCGGGCCTTTCACAATAGGAATAAGAGTTTGTTCCGGGACTGATTATTAAACCCTAATTTATAAAGCCAGGTCTGGGCCAGAGGTTTTACCCGCCTGCCTCGCCTGAGCCCGCCCGGCATTCGCCTGAGGCGAAACCGATGGCGGATGGGCGAGCGCGCCCGTCCTCCGCAGTAGTCTGCTACGGAGGGTGGAATGGCGGGCAGATATCCGACCGTCTATGAGCGGGAATAAATGGATAGCCGCGTCTGATGATCTAGGTCACCGTTCCTAATCTTCTAAATTCTCCTTAATCACCTTGATCAACTCATTGGGATCAACCGGTTTTTCCACATAGGCATTTGGCTCCGTGAACTGGGTTTCGCCGGTGGTCTCCACGACTTTCCCCTTTCCCCTTCGAGGTTGTTTGATCATGAAGTTTCTGAGATCGACGCCCAGGGCGTCTGAAGCGCCAGATACAACGATAACCGGAATTTTGCCCAGCTCAGGATCCTTTTTCAGTTCCTGAAACATGAGCATGCCGCTCTTTTCCGGCATGATGAGGTCAAGAAGGATCATATCGGGTTTCTCTTTTTGGGCCAATTCAAGCCCTTTTACGCCGTTTTCAGCGCTCAGATACTCATAACCGTTATCCTCAAGAACAGAACTTATATAGCTAATGGCATCAGGCTCATCATCCACGATTAAGATTCTTTTGGGCATTTTACCCTCCTCATTGTTGGTATCTTGCCATAGACGTCTGGCTTACATTTTATTAGGAGCACATATTATAATAGGATTTTAAAATTGAACTTTAACCATTGCAAACCCATTGAAATCCCCATTACAACCCCAGGAGCTTCTGGATATCCGGATGCTTTGACATGACCTTCAGAAATTGTGCTGTACGGCGTTCCAGACGGTTCTTGATGATTTTGGCTACAAATTCCATAACCCTTAATCCCATGGTATGATCTTCATGGAGGAGATCGAGGAACTTTTGTCCGGGTATGGCCAAGACCTCACAGGGTTCTGAGCACACGGCATAACTGGTATAAGAGGGACCGGAAAGTAGCGCGGACCAGCCGAAAGAGTAACCAGATTTGATGGAACCTAAAGAAATGATGATCATCTCTGAAATCTCCACCTCCAGCAGGATCTTCCCTCTTTTTAGAAAAAAGAAATTCTCCGCCCTGTCCCCCTCTTCAAATACGACCTCTCTTTCCTTGAATTGCAGGGGCTCAATGAGGGGTTGTATTTTTTCAAGCATCTCATCTGTCAGATTCTCCAGTATGTAAATGCCTCTCAACTCTTCTTTGGAAACCATATTTGACACCTCTCTATAAAGAGATCCTTATCTTAATTAGACGTCTCAGAAATTCCAAAACTTTCTGAAATCAAGGCTAATTTGTGAGGTCCGACGTTTTGCCCCGCACATACACCTTTTTCCTCTCCGAGCCGTAGGCTCTACCCTCCGGGCTGGAAGCGGAGCCGCAGGCCAGAACCCATTATTCCATCATTCCAGTATTCCAACATTCCAATTGTGACCTGTCCACCATCGCGAGCCGCTCAGGCGAGGCGGCGGGGCGAAGCGAACTAAGTTCAGTCTATGTCACATCAAAAGGAAAACGACTATGAGAAAAGCGGTTGCCACGGCTGCACTTATTCCCACGGGGGAGGTGCCCGTTTGTAGCGCTGCACGAACAAGGCTCTTCTTCTGTTTCAGTTTTTCCCCTGTCGAACCACCTAGCACCCAGGCAGGCACCAAGGCCAAGAGTGCAGCCCTCGTGGGAGCGTCCCTGGAGATGCGACCGAGATACCCGGCCAAACCACGGACTAAGACGCGATCTGATAGACGGTTTAGACCGTTCAGTCCCTTGTCCATGATGAGGTAAAAAACCCGTCCTCCCTTTCGGTAGAACCAGTCCGTATCAAGAGAAATAGTCTCTGTCCGCTTGAGCAGCCGGAGGAACAGAAAAAAGACAAGGGCCGAGAGCATGAGCAACTGTAACTGGGCAACCACATGATTGAACGTATAAGCATTGTAATGGACTTCATAAGGCAGAATGGCATAAAGGGGCTTGGGGTAGAGGCCCAGGAAGATGCACATAAAAGACATGAAGGCCATGGCAATAAGCATGGACTTATTTGTTTCCCCTGGCCTCAGGCCCTTATCCTTGGCGAAGAAGACGAAGTAAGGAAACTTGATTCCTGCATGGAGAAAGACGCCGGCAGAAGCCACCTCCAGGACCATCCACACCCACAGCAGATGTTCATGGATCGCCCCGTCTATGATAAGGGATTTACTTGTAAATCCACTTGTCGCCGGGAAGGAGGATATGGAAAGGGCCCCGATAGCACCGAAGATCAAGGTCCAAGGCATGGTTTTATAAAGTCCCCCCAGGTCTGTACACCTGCTTTTTCCCGTCATGTAGAGAACTGAACCAGCAGACATCCAGAGCAGCGCCTTGTAGATAATGTGGCAAAAGGCGTGGGCCACTGTACCATTTAATGACATCATTGTCCCTATGCCCACACCACATACCATGAAGCCCACCTGGTTGATAATGCTGTAGGCGAGGATTCGTCTCATATCGTTTTCTAAAAGGGCGTAAATAATCCCATAAATGGTCATGATACATCCCACCACGATGAGTATCTCCCAACCAGGAAATCCCCGAACCAGGGTATAGACCGCGGTCTTTGTGGTGTAGGCGCTGAGGATCACGCCTCCGGTCACAGTAGCCTCCGGGTATGCATCCGGGAGCCAGGCGTGTATGGGGGGCGCGGCAGCATTGACCAGAATGCCAGCGAGGATAAGGTAATTGGCCAGGGTCCGCTCGGCCATGGGGTCAAAAGCGACCGAGCCCGTCTGCGTAATGTACATGATTATCCCGGCCAGGAGACAGAGACCACCAAAAATATGCACCAGAATGTAGCGCATAGCGGCTGCCTCTGCCTTTTTGGTCTTGCGGGCGAGGATGAGGAAGGTGGAGGCGATGGCCATGATCTCCCAGAAAAAATAGAGGGAAACCAAGTCTCCGGCAAAGACCACACCAAGGGAGCTTCCGATATAGAAGAGGGCGGCCATGTGCTGGGTATTATCTTTTAGGTAAAAGGCATAGACAAAGGCGGCCACGGCGTTCATCGTAAAGATATACCCAAAGACCTTGCTCAGCTTATCGACCCTCAGAAAAGTAAGATCAAAGCCAAAGAAATGAATCTGCCAAGAGGAACCCGTTTCAAGCTGGGTGATCAAATAGAAGGCAGCAGCGGGCAGCAAGATGACATACCAGTTCTTCGCCTTTCCCCTGAAAAAGGGAACCAGCAGGGCACCGAGGATCAGAATCAGCGCAGGGGGGAAATTACTTATCATAGTAATTCTCTTTGACCTTTAACACGAGACCCACCAATTTGGAAAAGAGTATGAGGGCCGCGCATGAAACAAAACCGAGCAGGGCGTAAAACCCAAAAAATCCGTCAAACCCAAAGTAGGCATGTCTACGGGTCATTAAGTCGGGTATGATCAGAAGCCCACAAATCGCATAGAGCATGATCCAGAGCTTTTTTATGTTTTCAGGCTTGTCAAAAAAGTCGAATTCTTTCTTCTGCTTCATTCTCTCTCTCCCATTATTTGCTAATGGCAAGGGCTGCTAAGTTCAGAAACGGCGTGGGGTAGAAAAATAGGACAATAGAGCAAACCGCTGTCACCACCAGAGGGACCACACACCATGGAGGGGCCTCTTGCAT
The DNA here is from genome assembly GCA_050124735.1 of Desulfobacteraceae bacterium. Classification (GTDB taxonomy): domain Bacteria; phylum Desulfobacterota; class DSM-4660; order Desulfatiglandales; family HGW-15; genus JASFEQ01. The sequence goes on from JASFEQ010000143.1 coordinate 6,265, forward strand.
TCTATGATCAAACATGGACTCTTCCTCTGTGCAAAAAAAGGCCTTGTACACAATGGGCAGGAAGTAAGCGGCATTCAACAAAGAGCTCACAAGAAGCACGATCAGCATGGGCCATTGGCCCGCCTGAAGCGTGCCCAAGACCATATACCATTTACTGAAAAATCCTCCGGTGGGCGGAAGTCCGATCACACTTAAAGAGCCAATAAAAAAGGCCATCATCGTGATTGGCATCCTTTTGCCTATGCCGACCATTTGGCTAATATACTTCTTGCCCGTAGCCACAGCGATAGCGCCGGCGCAAAAGAAGAGGGTTATCTTTCCAAAGGCGTGCATGGCGATGTGGGTCATCCCACCTATCATCCCCATGGGGGAGAGCAGTGCAACGCCAAGCACGATGTAGGAAAGCTGACCTATTGTTGAAAAAGCAAGACGTCGCTTCAGTTCATCTTGGGAAAGGGCAATAAGTGAGGCCACTATGATGGTGAAGGCAGCAATGTAGCAGATAACGGTGCCTAGATTGAGGGAAAGCAAGAGGTCAGAGCCAAAGACGCCCGTAATGACACGAAGAACGCTGAAGGCGCCAACCTTCACAACGGCCACCGCGTGCAGCAAAGCACTGACAGGTGTGGGTGCCACCATGGCCGCAGGAAGCCATGAATGAAGGGGCATAATGGCTACCTTCGCAAATCCAAAAATGAGCAGGACCATAAGGAATACCATCAGGGCCTTTGATCCGGTTCCAGCCAAAAAGCCCTGATTTGCAAATTCCAAGGTGCCCGTAAGGTGGTAACAGATCAACATGGCAGGAAGAACAAATCCTATGGAGGTCCCCACGATGTAGAGGAGATACTTACGTCCAGAGCTGCGCGCCTCTTCATCCTGATGGTGGGTGACCAGTGGATAGGTGGCAAAAGAGAGCATTTCATAAAATAGGTAAAGGGTCAGTAGATTGGCCGAAAACGCAACCCCAATCGTGGCCGAAAGGGCGAAGGCAAAATAGCAGAAATACCGGGTCTGACTGTGTTCTTTGAGCCCGCGCATGTAGCCTATGGAATAGGCTGAAGTAACAATCCACAGGGAAGATGCCACAAGGGCGAAGAGCATCCCCATGGCATCGACCCTGAACTTGATCGCTACCCCTGGGATCACCTCAGCTACTGTGTATACGATCTCGGCTCCCCTTAAGACGGCAGGAAGCATGGAAACGACGATCAAGAACTTTGCAACAGCGGCGACAAAGGTCCATGCCTCGCGCACGTTGGGTGATCTACTGGTAATCAGAACAGGCGTGATCAACAGTGAGACCAGAACAGCTAAAAGAGGTTTTATGGATGTAATGGTTTCCATTTAAGAATCGGAACTGCCTTAATAGTGAAATAAAAGTTTTTCGAAAGTCTTATAAACTCAGGAGGCAATGGCACTTTCCTCAAGGTGATATCTATCGCCATAGGGGGCGGTGACCAAATATTTGGCGTTTAATGAATCAGTTGCAGACTCCCATAAGCTCACGGGCGTAAACCCCAAATATTTGGCCACTGCGGAGTCCAGTGGAATCTTTTTTGAGATATCGCCTTTCAGAAAGCCCCATGGCCCCTTTAGATCCTCCTCACGTCTAATTTTCACCCTCGCTTGAAAACCGGGTAACTTCAGCCGTTAATCCACACCTCAAAGAAGAGCTTCAGGTATGGCGAACTGAATGATCTGATTGACAATATCTCCCGTGTAAATGCCCACCAAAACCAGGCCCGCAGCAACGATCAAAAGGGGCACCAGCATGGTGAGTGGTGCTTCGGCCATGGGTTCGGAATGATGCCCATGTCCGTGATGATCGCCAAAAGGCTTGTAGTAGCTGATCTCAATGACCCTGAAGAAAAGGACCACATTGACGAGACTGCTAAAGAGCAAGGCGACCACAAAACCGTAATGGCCTGCCTGAATCGCCCCACTTATCAGGTACCACTTGCTAAAGAACCCGCAAGTGGGAGGGACTCCGATAATGGAGAGGGCGCCAATCACAAAGGCGCCCATGGTGAAAGGCATCTTGCGAAACAGACCTTTCAAATCTTCAAATGCATAGCCTCTAATCTTGTAAACGATATTTCCCACGACCAAGAAGATACAGAGGGTCATGAGGGCGTCATTGACGATATGAAGAATCGCACCGGTCATCGCTGCCCGGTTTCCAAGCCAGGCACCTCCAACCATGTAACCTACTTCTGCGATGATAACATAGGTTAGCATTTTCTTTAGATTTCGCTCTGCGAGGGCAGAGATGGCGCCCATCACAATGGCAATGACGGCGAGCCAGACAATAGGATCTTTCACCGCAAAGTTGGCAAAAGCAAATTTAGGAGTGAACACGGTCAACATAAGACGAATCATCACGTAGACCATAACCTTGGTCATCAAGGGGGCGATGAGACTGCTGGCCGCAGAAGGGGCGAATGTGTAGGCATTGGGTAGCCAGGCATGCAAGGGGAATAAGGCCATCTTGAGCCAGAGGCCTACCATACAGATAATAAAGGCTGCCAGCACGGCCTTGGACTGATAGAGGGCGGGCAGAATTCCAGCAATGTCCACCATGTTCAATGAACCGGTCACAATATAGAGATAGCCAATACCCAAAAGGTAAAAGCAAGCCCCGATAGTGCCCATATAGACATAGTTAAGCGTGGCAAGGGGTGCGCGCTCCTCACCCATTGCAATGAGGCCATATCCAGTGAGGGATGCTATTTCAAGCAACACGTACAAGTTAAAGGCATCACCGGTGACCACGATGCCTAGGAGTCCCGTAACCATCAACACATACAAAGTATAAAAGGGACCCGTTTTCTCCGGAAACTCCTGGGCAATGCTCTTCTGGCTCGCGATCAGATTGAGCAGCGCAACCACGGCCACAACCACCAGGACAAGTCCATTAAGGTGGTCCACGTAATATGCGATACCCCAAGGCGGTGGCCAACCTCCCAAACGGTAGATGATCACCCCTTCATCCAAGACCCTCATCAGCAGACCAACCGATGAATAGCCCGTCACGCTGAGGGCCGCAACGGCAATGGGGAAACAGAGTCTTCTGCTCACCCATCCGGCCGCACTGATCAGAAAGGCGGAAATGAGTGGAACGATCACAAGGAGTGCAGGGTACTGTTCGCTCATTTTTCTCTTAATTGGGCCAGGATCTCATCCTCTTCCAGGGTTTTGTATTTATCATGGACTTTGACGGCCAGGGCCAGGGCCACCCCAAGTGTGGCCACAGCCACCACAATAGCTGTAAGCATCAGCACATGGGGCAGGGGGTTGATAT
>JASFEQ010000144.1:0-9567 GCA_050124735.1 Desulfobacteraceae bacterium
ATCTGCACCCTTGGTCGAATAGCTGCCCAGGCCTTTCTCGGGAAGGAATTTAAAATAACCCGTGAAAGAGGAAGATGGCATTCTTTTATGGATATCCCGCTGATGCCCACCTACCATCCGGCCTATCTGCTTCGAAACCCATCCGCAAAGCGGCAAGTGTGGGATGATATTCAGAAGATCATGAAGCATATGGGATTGGAGGCAAAAAAAGATGCATAAACGACGACCTGTAGGTCTCCTTCTATTCATTTCCATGACCATCCTTTTTCTTGCATGGATGTTTTTGGGGCCATCGCATGGCGTCACGAATGAACGAGAGGTGATGATCATAGAGCTAGAGGGCGCTATCGGCCCAGCTACCGCCACGTTTCTCAACAGAGGCCTTGAGAAAGCCGAAGATAGAGGGGCTGCCCTGGTTATCATCCGTCTGGATACGCCGGGCGGTCTGGCGTCATCCATGAGGACCATGGTGAAGGGCATACTCAATTCCCGAGTACCGGTCGTGGTATATGTAAGCCCCCAGGGCGCCGGGGCTGCCTCCGCCGGTGTGATGGTGACCGTTGCTGCCCATGTGGCCGCCATGGCACCCGGAACAAACATTGGGGCTGCCCATCCCGTGACAGCGGGGGGCAAAGACATGGAAAAGACCATGACCGAGAAGGTGGTCAATGACATGGCCTCCTATGGCCGGGGCATTGCCCAGCAGAAAGGGAAAAATGCGGAATGGGTGGAAAAGGCGATTCGGGAGAGTGTGTCCATTACGGCTGATGAAGCGGTGAAAAAGAATGTGGTTGATCTGGTGGCAAAGGATGTGGATGAGCTCTTGAAGCTTCTAGAAGGGCGGGAGATAACACTTAGAGAAGGCAAAATCGTCCTCAAGACAGCCGGCCTGGCCAAGATCCGTTATAAGCCAGGAGTCAGAGATAGGATACTGAAGACCATCAGTGATCCCAATATAGCCTATATCCTGATGATGATCGGGCTGGCGGGTCTCTATTTTGAGTTGTCCCATCCGGGCGTCATATTCCCGGGTATTATTGGGGCCATATCACTCGTCCTTGCCTTTTATTCCTTTCAGACCCTACCGGTCAACTACGCCGGCCTGCTGCTCATTGCCTTGGCCATCATATTCTTTATTGCAGAGATCAAGGTCACAAGCTATGGGGCGCTCTCCCTTGGCGGCCTCGTCTCCCTCACCCTCGGGTCCATCATGCTTTTTGATGATTTGAAGGTTTCCCTCAAGTTGATGGCGCCCACCGTCGTTTTGGTGGGGGGCTTTTTTGTCTTGGTCTCTACCCTGGCCTTTCGCGCCTACCGGACCCAACCTAAGAGCGGGATGGATGGTCTGATAGGGGAGATCGGTCTCGTCAAGGAGGATATTGATCCAGAGGGGTTGATCTTTGTTCATGGGGAATACTGGCGAGCCACAGCCGGGGAGAAAATCGAGGCGAATGAGAAAGTGGAAGTGGAGGGTGCCGACGGCTTGATCTTGCGGGTCAAGAGGGCGACCAAGAAAGCGTACTAATAGAATAGGGCCTTTGTACTCGGTATGCATTTCATAATCTTTTATAACATTAGAAAAGGGGGATAGTATGTTTTATATTCTGGCAGTAGTCTTAATTATCTTCTTTCTCGCTGCGGCCATCAGGATCTTGAGAGAGTATGAGCGGGGAGTGATCTTCAGATTGGGTCGCGTGATCGCCACCAAGGGACCGGGTTTGATCATTCTCATACCCGTCATTGATAAGATGGTCAAGGTGAGTCTCCGACTGGTGACCATGGATGTCCCATCCCAGGATGTCATTACACGAGATAATGTCTCTGTAAAGGTGAATGCCGTTATATACTTTCGGGTCATGGATCCCAACAATGCCGTCATCGAGGTAGAAAACTTTCTGTTCGCCACTTCTCAGTTGGCCCAGACCACCCTGAGGAGCGTATGCGGTCAGGTGGAACTGGATGAACTCTTGGCAGAGCGGGAAAAGATAAACACTCAACTTCAAAGCATTCTGGACCACGCTACTGATCCGTGGGGGATTAAGGTGACAACCGTGGAGGTCAAACATATAGACCTGCCCCAGGAGATGCAGCGGGCCATGGCTAAACAGGCCGAGGCAGAAAGGGAAAGGCGAGCCAAGGTGATCAATGCGGAGGGTGAATTTCAGGCGGCCACTCGTTTGTCAGAGGCAGCGGCCATTATTTCAAAATACCCTGAGGCCTTGCAGCTAAGATATTTGCAGACGCTGAGAGAGATATCTGCAGAGAATAATTCCACCACCCTTTTCCCCATACCCATAGACCTGTTGAAGCCATTTTTGAAGAGAGGAGAATAAAATCCCCGAATTTCTGATGCCCACCAAAGGGAACAGGCCGCAGCAGTGAAAAGCTTTGAGGTGCGAACCTAGAAAAAGGAGCAGGAGAGGTCTTTATGGCAAAAGAGAGCAAAAAAGATAAGGTTAAGGAAGAGGCAAAGGCAAAAAAGGAAAAGCCTATTGAAGAGATGACGGTCAAGGAACTGAAGGAGGTGGCCAAAGGGATCCCAGATATAAGTGGCGTCAGTTCCATGAAAAAGGAACAACTCCTTGAAGCCATCAAAAAGGCCAAAGAGGAGGAGGGAAAGAAGGAAGAAGCAACGCCACAAGAAGCAGTAGCAGCAGAAGAAGTGCCAAAGGAAGAAAAGGCAGAGGAAGTAAAGGAGCCAGAGGAAATAGAGGCAAAAGAAACAGAGGAGGAAGTAAAGGAGCCAGAGAAAATCGAGGCAAAAGAGAAGCCTTTAGACAAAATGACGGCCAAGGAACTGAGGGAGGTAGCCGCTGAGATCCCAGGCGTTGAAGGCGCTCATGCGATGAAAAAGGAACAACTCCTCGAGGCCATTAAAAAGGCGCGAGGAATAAAGGAGGAGGCGCCGGCAGAGAAGAGGGGAAAGAAAGGGGCCGAAAGTGAGGCGATCATAAGGGAGTTAAAACAGAAGATTATTCTTCTTAAACAGGAAAAAGAGGCGGCACGTGCGACAAGCGATAGAAAAAAATTGGATGTTTTGCGCCGCCGTATCAACCGCCTAAAAAAGAAAACAAGAAAAGTGGCCCAGGCGGCCTGATAGAGGCTTTACAGTCAAGCAGGCTTTCAGGATGGGGCAATCCTGGGCCTGTTTTTTTTATCGAGGTCCGTTGTTTGTAGTCAGTGGTTAGCGGCAAATACCCGGACAGAAGAAAATTCATGGAAAGAAGCAAATGGGTTTTTTCATAGGCATCTTCTCTAAACAGAAATGCCACGGACAACTCACAACGGACAACTTACCACGGACAAATGATGCTGCAAAATTACTATTAGAGTTTGTGTTCACACCTTAAAGGTGGATTGTGTTGATGAACGTAAAAGCAGGGCCTAACAATAGCAGACTGATGACAGTCGCCATCATCCCTGCTGCGGGAACCGGGATCCGTATGGAAAGCGATCGCCCCAAGCAGTTCCTGGATCTGGAGGGAAGACCTCTTTTGGCCGTCACTCTGGAAAACTTCCAAGCATGCTCTGCCATCGATAGCATCATACTGGTTGCACCACAAAGTGACGTGAGATACTGTCAGGGCGAGATTGTAGAACGGCACCATTTGACAAAGGTGGAAAAGGTGGTGGCTGGAGGTGAGAGGCGCCAGGACTCGGTAAGATTGGGGATAGAGGCCTCAGGCGGTCACTACGGACTGGTTCTGATCCATGATGGTGTTAGACCGCTAATTACCCATGATCTCATTGAACGAGTCATAAAGGCTGCGCAGGAACACCGTGCTGTCATCACCGGTCTGCCTGCCAAAGAGACGGTCAAAGAAATCGACGAAAATGCCCTGGTTATGAAGACCTACGACCGGCAGAAAGTCTGGTTGGTACAGACTCCACAGGTCTTCCGATACGAAGATATCCTCATGGCACACCGTCGGGCTGTGGAGGAAGGTTGGGAGGAAGTCACAGACGATGCCCTTTTGGTAGAGAAAGTGGGGATACCTGTAAAGGTGGTTGAAGGTTCAGAGGACAATATCAAGGTGACAACGCCTCAGGACCTGGAACTGGTGAAGTTTTTGTTGAAGAGACAAAAACAGAAGTGAGCTAAATGAAAGGATGAGGCCACGCCCCATTTCTCAAGGCCGCATCTACTGTGTGAGCGGGCGGTGACCCCATATTTTGCGGTTTAACAAAGTGACGGGAGACTCCCAGGGGCGCAGAGGCGCAAACCTCAAAATATGGGGTCACTGCGGGGCCCGGTGGAATTTTTTTTGAGATACGGCCTTTCGAAAAGGGCCGTAGCCTCATCCTCCTAGGCCGTATTCCCCTTTCGTGTTTTTGTGCTTTCGTGATTTCTTGATTCTTCAACTCTAGACACTTTAGATCACTTTAGACACTCCAAGAATATGGTTATAAGAATCGGTACACGCGGGAGCAAGCTTGCCCTGACACAGAGTGAGTTAATCAAGAAGGAAATAGAGCGCGTGCACTCTAATGTGCAGGTGGAGCTGGTCAGGCTCAAGACCACAGGAGATAAGATATTGGATTCCCCCCTTGCCAAGATCGGGGGAAAGGGGTTATTCGTAAAAGAGATCGAGGAAGCGCTGTTAAATGAACGTGTTGATTTGGCCGTACACAGTATGAAGGATGTTCCCGCAGAGTTGCCAGAAGGTCTGATTCTCGCAACCTTTCCAGCCCGGGAGGATCCCCGCGATGCCTTTGTCTCCGTAAAATATGGAAACCTCGAGCAGCTTCCCCAAGGGGCGCGGGTGGGAACGGGCAGTTTGCGGCGGGCAGCCCAACTCCTTCACATTCGCCCTGACCTGAAGTTGGTGCCCTTGAGGGGGAACGTGGATACACGGCTCCGGAAACTGGAGGGGGGAGAGTTTCAGGCAATCATTCTGGCAGCAGCGGGAATGAGACGCCTTGGTTTTGAAGAGCGTATCAGTCAGCTTCTTTCCACGGAACAGATCTTGCCGGCTATTGGCCAGGGGGCATTGGGTCTGGAGGTGCGGCATGATGATGAGCAGACCATAGGCCTGATCGATTTCCTGAATGACGAGGAGACACAAGTTACGGTCAAGGCGGAGAGGGCCTTTCTAAAGGAATTGGAAGGGGGCTGTCAGGTTCCCATGGCCGCGTTTAGTCGTCTAGACAGCGAGCGTTTAGATTTGGAGGGTATGGTTGCTGAGCTGGATGGTTCCAATGTCATCAGAGATAGAATTACAGGGGAAAGGGATGAGGCTGAAGACATGGGTGTCCGTCTGGCCAGAAGGCTTCTTGCCTCCGGCGCCGATGAGATCCTTGAACGGATTTATGGGGAAGCGTGAAATCTAAGTGATCTCGGCGAACAATTTTTTCAGCAATTATCTGGGTCTTACCCGGAAATTCCTCCCCCTTGATGGGGGAGGTTAGGTGGGGGTGAACGTGAGAAAAAACCTAACGGACATAGCTAGAAAGCTGAGAAAACACTCTACCGAAGCGGAAAAATGGCTATGGCTAAAATTGAGCAAACGACAATTAGAGGGACACAAGTTCCGAAGACAACAACCTATAGGGAAATATGTCGTCGATTTCGTTAATTATGAGAAAAAGATAATTATCGAATTGGATGGTGGTCAACCCCCCTCCCTCAATCCCTCCCACCAGGGGAGGGAGGAATTCCTTACAGATGTTTAGTAATCTTGAATCTTGTGATGAAGGATTTGTTCGATAGGTTGAATCATGGGTAGAGGTAAAATAGGTAAGGTATACCTGGTTGGTGCGGGTCCAGGAGACCCGGGTCTATTGACCCTCAAGGCAAAAGCATGCCTAGAAGAGGCCGATGTGGTCATATATGACTATTTGGCCAACGAGGCCTTTCTGGATCATGCGGATGAAAAGGCGGAATTAATTTATGTGGGCAAAAAGGGTGGATCACATACGAAGAGCCAAGAAGATATAAACAGGTTGATTCTAGAGAAGGCTCGACTGGGCAATAGGGTAGTGCGCCTAAAGGGAGGAGATCCCTTTATATTTGGACGAGGCGGTGAGGAGGCAGAGGAACTGGTAAAGGCGGGTGTTCCTTTCGAGATTGTGCCTGGCGTCACTTCAGCCATCGCCGTCCCTGCCTATGCGGGAATTCCTTTGACACATCGCGACTACACATCCACGGTCGCTTTCATAACAGGCCATGAAGATCCGACAAAAGAGGCTTCAAGCATTGCTTGGGACAAACTGGCCAATAGCGTGGGGACTCTGGTCTTTCTCATGGGCGTGGGCAAACTACCCCAGATTGCCAAGAGCCTCATGGGGCATGGACGTTCTCCGGACACACCTGTTGCTCTGATTCACAGAGGGACCGTGCCAGAGCAGAGGACAGTCGTGGGTACGCTTCAGGACATTGCCGAGCGTGCGCAGAAAGAAGGATTGGAACCCCCGGCCATTATCGTTGTGGGGGACATCGTGAACTTGAGGGAACAGTTGAACTGGTTTGAAAACAAGCCCCTTTTTGGGAAATGCATTGTCGTAACGAGAGCCCGGGAGCAGGCGAGCGGTTTCCTGGCGCGTTTGAATGAGTTGGGTGCCGCGTGTATCGAGTTTCCCACGATTCAGGTGGTGCCACCCAAAAGCTGGGATGCGCTCGATCGGGCCTTGATGCGTCTGGAGCGCTATCAATGGCTGCTCTTTACCAGCGTCAATGGCGTCAAATATTTTTTTGAGCGATTGGAGCATCTTGGAATGGACATGCGGGAACTGAAAGACATGAAGGTGGGGGCCATAGGTCCTAAGACGGCGGAGGCTGTTTATAAAAAAGGTATAAGGCCTGACTTGGTCCCCGACGAGTACCGCGCGGAGGCCGTTATAGATGCCTTTAGAAAATGGGATGTAAAGGGGGAAAAGATTATATTGCCTCGGGCAGCCAAGGCGAGGGAAGTTCTTCCTACGGAGCTGGTGAAGATGGGGGCCAGCGTGGACGAAATTCCGGCCTATGAGACGGTCCAGCCTGATCATGACAAAGGTTATGTGAAAGGCATGCTGGAGAAGGGGGAGATAGACATGGTCACCTTTACCAGCTCTTCGACAGTCACCAATTTTGTGGAGATGTTTCGTGAAGAGAGGCAACACCTGAAAGCATGGATGGCCAAGGTGGGTGTTGCGTGTATAGGACCTATCACGGCTCAGACCGCAGAAGAGCAAGGATTGTCTGTCAGTCTTGTTCCTCAGGAATATACCATTGAAGCCCTCACAAGTGCCATTGTCCAGTATTTCGCATCAGTCTAGCTTGAGAAGAGGGGGCGTACATGTCCCCAATCGCCAAATTTTCTTGACTTCCTAAACACTTTTCTATAAACACTTTCCGTGCACCTTTCCCTTTATCAACCTCTTTTTGGGAGATAAATTTAATGGAAAGAATCCCCAAAATGTGCATACGGTGCTCCTGACAGGGGTTTTGGCCCTGTTGGGAGTCAGTAAGTCCTACCAACGTCATGTCAAACAGTCTATAGGCGTTAACCCAGAACGTAACTCAAGTTATAGACGTCCAAAAATAACAGCCTTCTTTTTAAAAGCGCCTAAACCTCCTATTTGAGAAACAGACGAAGTGGACCTCTTTGTATCGAAGATATGTCGCCTGGCTTTAATCAGATAGCCGTCTTACATCAGAAAAGGAGGTCAAACCTTGTACTATCTCTTCTATTTTACGCTATCCGGAATCTTTCTCGGGGCAATCTACTCCATCATTGCCCTAGGCATCGTCATCATCTACAAATCCACCAAGGTATTTAATTTTGCGCAAGGGCATCTGCTGATGGTTGCCGTGCTTTTGGGCGCCACGATGTCTCATAAGTTCGGGATCATAGGCGGAATGATACTGAGCGTCGCAGCTACCGCGCTCATTGCACTCCTATTGGAACGGCTGACACTCCGCCCACTCATTGGCCAACCTCTAATCGCGGCCCTATTGATGACCATCGCTCTGGGTTACCTCCTCGAAGGAGGGTCCTTGATGGTATGGGGGGAAGGGCTATATAAATACCCCGAGTTGTTCCCCGCAGAGGCACTCATGATTGGCACCATTGCTATTGAACAGGAAGTGGTCTGGGCCTTTCTAGTTGTTGCTATCGGTTTCACTGTCTTTGTCCTCTTTTACCAGAAAACGTTACTGGGAAAGGCCATGCGGGCAACAGCTGAGGACCATCAGGCCAGTCAGAGCATGGGTATCCGGGTCACCCATATCTTCAGTATAAGCTGGATCATTGCCGCCATATTGGCCTATGTGGCTTCTGTTTTTCTGGGAAGCCTCTCAGGAGGGCATTACCTGAATAGCCACTTAGGCCTGAAGGCCATTCCTGCAGTGCTGGTGGGAGGGTTGGATTCCATCACCGGGGCCATTGTGGGGGGATTTATCGTAGGCCTCCTCGAGAGCCTTGTCACAGGATATTTAAGCTCAGAACTGGGAGAAGTGGTTCCCTTTATTGTGCTTTTAATCGTGTTGCTCATCAAACCCTATGGTCTTTTTGGTTTGGTCAGAATAGAAAGGATTTGATATGACTCGACCAGCCGGAATCTTTGACGTCCGGTATCAACAGGATATTGCCATTTTAAGGACGATTCCACAGTGGATCACATTGGGACTATTCCTCCTTTTTCTCCTGCTTCTACCTCAACTATTCCCAAGCCGGTACCTCCTCAATGTCATCAATATCATCATGATCATGACCATATCGGTCCATGGTCTGAACATCCTTACGGGCTATGCCGGGCAGATCTCAGTTGGGCATGCTGCCTTCATGGGTGTAGGGGCCTATGCCTGTGCTTCTTTTATGACGTTGTGGGGGCTAAGTTTCTGGATCTCTCTTCCTTTATCGGCAGTGACTGCTGGGCTGGTTGGAATAATTTTCGGTTTACCTTCGTTGCGGCTCAAGGGCTTCTATCTAGCCATGGCAACCATTGCAGCCCAATTCATCATCACTGCCTTCTTCCTCCATTTTAAGCCCGACATATTTGGTGGAGGCGTTGGGATGAGCCTTAAGCCGATTCGGCTTGGCGGAATTGTTTTTGACACCCAGAAAAACCTCTACTATCTGATTATGCCCGTAGCTGTGATTATGACATATTTTGCCCAGAACCTCGTTCGATCCAGGATGGGCAGGGCCTTTGTGGCCATACGGGACAATGACCTGGCTGCAGAAATCATGGGGATCAGCCTCTTCGGATATAAATTAAGAGCCTTTTTTATCGGTTGCTTTTTCGCGGGCATTGCAGGTTCTCTTTACATCGCCTTTATGCGCACCATTCGGCCGGATCAGTACAGTCTGATGGACTCTGTATGGATGCTGGGCATCATCATTATAGGCGGAATGGGATCCATCTTCGGGGGAATTTTAGGGACCATCTTTATCAAGGTTCTGGATGAGATCGTTTTGGTGCTTACCCCTTTCCTGGGCGGGATTCTGCCCAGGGAGTTGGCATCGCGCATCAGTGCATCCATGGGACTTGTGGTATTCGGTCTGGTGGTTGTGCTCTTTCTCATCCTGGAACCCAGGGGGCTAGCACATCGCTGGGAAATATTAAAAGGTCGGTTCAGACATT